>NZ_JBHWGV010000134.1:0-25261 GCF_042732955.1 Kitasatospora sp. NPDC059747
ATGCCGACGGAGCCGGCGACTTCGTAGGCGTGGACGCGGTTGAGGACCTCGCCGGGGACCTGGGTCTGGACGCTGGTGGCCCACATGACGCCCCAGATGCCGATGCCGACGCCGACGCCGAGCTGGGCGGCGGCCAGGAGCCAGACGGGCCAGTCCAGGACGATGCCGAGGGGGTAGAGGGGGTAGGCGAGCATGGCGGCGGCGCCGGCGGCCAGGGGGCGTTCGGGCTTGTAGCGGATGGCGATCAGGCCGCCCGCGACGGTGCCCGCGCCGAGGGCGCAGTTGAGGAGGCCGAAGGCGGTGGCGCCGTGCTCGGGGACGATGACGCCGGCGGCGACGGACAGCTGCGGGCCCCAGGACAGGACGGCGAAGACCATCCAGATGACGATGACGCCCCACAGCCAGCTGCGGGAGCGGAATTCGTGCCAGCCGACGGCGAGGTTGTGCCACAGGCTCTCGCCGGCCGGCGGGGCGGGGACGGCGCCCAGGCGCAGGACGAACAGGCAGGTGGCGCTGGTGGCGTAGGCGAGGGCGGAGATGGCCATGACCCAGCCGGTGGCGCCGAGGCCGACGAGGGCGCCGGCCAGGGCCGGGCCACCGAGGCCGGTGAGGGCCTCGGAGGTGCGCAGGACGCCGTTGGCGCCCTGGACGTCGCGGGAGACGAGGGGGACGGTCGAGGAGGCGCCGGGCTGGAACATGGCGTTGGCGGTGCCGGCCACCACGAGCAGGGTGTACAGCTGCCACAGGTGGTCGATGCCGTGGATGAACAGGAACGCGAGGAGGGTGTGGGCGAGGAGGTTGGCGAGGTCGGCGGCGATCATCATGCGGCGGGCGGTGAAGCGGTCCGCGAGGACGCCGCCGAACAGCACCAGGCCGGCGAACGGGCCCACCAGGAAGGCCATCGAGTAGCCGGCGGTGTCCAGGCCGTAGCCGCCGCTGAGCAGGCCGGCCGACACCGCGACCGGGAGCATCGCCCAGCTGAGCAGGCCCGCGCTGCGGGCGGTGAAGTAGTAGCGGAAGTTGCGGGACCAGATCGCCGGCTCCCCGGACACCTGCTCCCCTGCCGACGGGGCCTTCGAGGGCGCCGCCGTGGTGTGGTCTGCCAACTGATCTGTCATGGCGTGTCGTTGCTCCAGCTGTCGGTCGTGGTGTTCAGGGTCGGGTGACGGGCGGCGGGTCGAGCTCCCCGACGGTGACCGGTTCCAGGCCGCGGTCGAGCAGGCCCTCGATGATGGCCGGGAGGGCCTGGACGGTCTGGCCGCGGTCGCCGGCGCCCTCGTGCATCAGCACCACCGAGCCAGGGCCGGCGGACTCCAGGACGGTGGCGGCGATGCGCTCCGGCCCGGGTCTGGACCAGTCGCGGGAATCGACGTCCCACAGCGTGAGGGCGGTCGGGTGCTCGTCGAGGGCGGCGAGGCCTTCGGGGCTCAGCGCGCCGTAGGGCGGGCGGAACCGGGTCGGGGCCGTGCCGGTGACCCGGGCCACCGCCTCCGTGGTGCGGTCGAGCTGCTCGCGCAGCTGGTCCGGTGTCAGGTCCGGCAGGTACGGGTGGGACCAGGAGTGGTTGCCCACCTCGTGGCCGGCCGCGGCGATCCGGCGCACCTCGTCGGGCAGGGCCGTGACGTGGTGGCCGACGCAGAAGAACGTCGCCCGGACGCGGTAGCGGTCCAGGATCTCCAGCACCCGCCGGGTGTGCACCGGGTCGGGGCCGTCGTCGAAGGTGAGCGCGACCCGCGCCACGTCCCGGCGGCCGTGCTCGAAGCAGCGTCCGGCGGCCGTCATCGCCGTCCGGATCGGCTCGGTTTGCCGCACGACCTCGTGGTACTCCTCGGCGCGGCCGGTCAGGCTGCCGCCCTCGGCGGTCACCCGTGCCAGCGTGCCGGGGGCGCTCCAGGCCTGCTCCGCCAGGCGTGCGGCCGGGACGGAGCCGAATCCCGGCCGGGGCGGCAGCACCCAGGGGTCCGCGCGGTACACCTCCAGGCCGGCCGCCGTCATCGGGCCGTCGAGCAGGCCGTTGGTGCTGTCGAGCACCACGGCCGGCACGCGGCTGGAGCCGCCCAACTCCCTGAGCCAGGCCATGAGTTCGGCGACCTCGGCGGCGCCCCAGCGGCTCGGCTCGGCCGCCCTGCGGCCGGCGCCGTCGACGACCTCGACCTCGTAGCCCGCGCCCGTCCAGGCGATTCCCGCGTAGCGCGCGCTCACTCCTCCCCCAGGGCGAGCGCCGCGGTGACGATCAACTGCTCGACGCCGCGCAGGAATTGCTCCATGCCCGGGCGGTTGATGATCGCCGGGTCGGCGGTCATGGCGAGCTCCAGGACGCCGGGGGCGGTCAGCACGTCCACCGCGATCGAGACGTTCGCACGGGGCAGGAAGTCCGTCGGCCAGCTCAGTTCGGTGCGCGCGGCCAGTTCGCCGAGCGGTGCATTCGGGCGCTCGACGGTGTCGAACGGTCCGCTGCCCGGGTCCCGGGTGTCGTTCCACCAGTACGAGTGGTCGCCCGCCTCGCCGCGCTCGACCAGCCGTGCCACCTCCCGCTCCAGCGCCCACTTGTCGTAACCCGCGTGCCGGAACGCGCTGAAGGAGACGGACCGGGTGCGGCGCACCGCGTCCGCGAAGTCCTGGTCGGCGTCGGTGAGGAGGAACACCGCCTCCTGCGCCATCGTGCTGACCGACTCGGCGGCGGCCGGCTGGAAGCGGTTGCTCACGACCACCTGGAACAGCACGTCGCCGCTGCCGGACATCCGGGCCAGCTGGTGGGAGGCCGCGCCCAGCAGCACCGCGGCGTCGCTCACCCCGAGGTCCGCCGCCACCCGTTCGACGGCCACGGCCAGCGCGGGCGAGCGCAGCAGCGCGTTGGGGAACAGGCGGCCGGGGTCGGTGACCCTGAGTTCCGGCGCGGCGGGCTCCCGGAAGATCTGCCGGGGGCCGGCGGCCAGCCGTTCGCACCAGTAGCGGCGGGCGCCCTCGTCGCGGCGGCGCCCGAGCGGCGAGGCCTGGACGGCGGCGGCCTCCAGCGGCTGGAGGGCGGGGCGCGAGCGCAGCAGGTCCTCGGCGCGCTCCCCCGCCTCGATCAGGGCGAGGTCGCGCAGCATCCGTCCCTCGCCCCACAGGTCCATCGCGGTGTGCGAGGCCGCCAGCACCAGGCGGTGGACCAGGCCCTCGCACTCCACGAGGCCGACCCGGAAGGGCCACTCGCGTGCGTGGTCGAAGGGGCGGCCCGCCAGTTCCTCCGTCAGGGCCGCGCCGACGGCCGGGGCCTGCTGCGCGGAGCACGTCCGCACCGCCACCGCAAGCTCGCCGCTGCCGTCCACGACCTGCTCCAGCCCGTCCTCGCCGGCCGGCAGCAGCCGGGTGTGCAGACTGTCGTGCATCCGCAGCAGCTCCGCCAGGTCCGCGAGGACGCGGGCGGCGGGGCTCGGCGGGGTCAGGGGCAGGTCGAGCCGCAGGTTGTACCGGGGGGCGTCGTCGCCCAGCCGGGTGACGACCCCCCAGATCGCCCGCTGCCCCCAGGTGGCCGGGCCGGTTCCGGACCTCGCGGAGTCCAGTGTGATGGTCCGTTCCTCGACCGTGGTCATCGTGTTCCGAACTTCCCTTCGGTTGCCTCGTGCGAGGCGGTGCGTGGTGGCGGGGGTGTGGGGGCGGGGGTGTGGGGACGGCTTCAGGACAAGCCCTAGTCCAGGCCCTGAGCGATGACCATGCGCTGGATCTGGTTGGTGCCCTCGACGATCTGCAGCAGCTTGGCCTCGCGCATCCAGCGCTCCACCGGGTGGTCGGCGACGTAGCCGGCGCCGCCGAGCACCTGCACCGCGTCGGTGGTCACCTTCATCGCCACGTCGGTGGCGAACAGCTTCGCCTTCGCCGCCTCCAGCGAGTACGGCCGGCCGGCGTCCTTCAGCCGGGCGGCGGCCAGGGTGAGCGCCCGAGCCGCGGCGATCTGGGTGGCCATGTCGGCGAGCATGAAGCCGACGCCCTGGAAGGAGATGATCCGCTGCCCGAACTGGCGGCGCTCCTTGGCGTAGCGCACCGCGTAGTCGGCGGCGGCCTGGGCGATGCCGACCGCGCAGGCCGCGATGCCCAGCCGGCCGCAGTCCAGGGCGCCCATCGCGATCAGGAAGCCCTTGCCCTCCCGGCCGATCAACCGCTCGGCCGGCACCCGGACGTCCTCGAAGCCGACCTGGGCGGTGGGGTTGGCCCACACGCCGAGCTTGCGCTCCGGCTCGTGCACCACCATGCCCGGCGTGCCGCCGGGGACCACCAGGCAGGACAGGCCCCGGGCCCCCGGGCCGCCGGTGCGGGCGAACACGTTGTAGAAGTCGGCGTGCCCGGCGTGGGTGACCCACGCCTTCGTCCCCGTGACGCGGTAGCCGTCGTCCTCGCGCACCGCGCGGGTGGTCAGCGAGGCCGCGTCCGAACCGGCCTCCGCCTCGGACAGGCAGTAGGCGCCCAGGAGTTCACCGCTGAGCATGCCGGGCAGCAGGTCCTCGCGCTGCGCCTGCGTGCCGTAGGCGGCGGTGCCGAAGCAGGCGAGGTTGTGCACGTTGACCGCCTCGGCCACCGCGAACCAGTGGTAGGCGATCTCCTCCAGCGCCTGAAGGTAGACCTCGTAGGGCTGGCCTGCGCCGCCGTACTCCTCGGGGTACGGCAGGCTCAGCAGCCCGGCCTTGCCCAGGGTGCGCACGATCTCCCGGGGGAACTCGTGGGCCGCTTCGAACTCGGCGATGCGGGGCGCGAGTTCACCGGCCGCGATCTCCCGGACCAGGCCGAGCAGATCGGCCGCCTCCTCGGTGGGCAGGATGCGCTGGACCTTCAACGGACGACCTCCGTGGGTGTTCGGGTGGGGTGGGCGGGGTTGGGGCGCGCCCTGGGTCAGGCCAGGCCCCAGGCGGCGGTCTCCGGCCAGTGCCGGGCGACCTTGCGGACGGCGTAGTCCCAGTAGGAGCGCACGGAGAGGTCGGCGTAGATGAAGTCCTGCTTGGCGGCGACGTCCCGCTCGGTGGACCAGGTGTACGGGACGCCGGTGCCCTCGGCCGTCAGCTGGAGCCGGCAGGCCCGTTCCAGCACCTGGGCGAAGACGGACGCGTGCCGCACGCTCTTGCCGACGATCACGCCGCCGTGGTTGCGCAGCAGGACGGCCGGGTGCTCGCCGAGGTCCCTGGCGATGTGGTCGCCGGTCTCGATGTCGAGGACGGTGTTGCTGGTCTCGGTGAACAGGCCGATGCGGTCGCGGAAGTAGGCGCCGTCGTGGGAGATCGGGCGCATCGGCAGGTCGGTGGCGCCGAACAGCAGGGTGTGGGGCGCGTGGCTGTGGACGATGCCGTTGACGTCCGGGCGGGCCCGGTAGATGGCCTGGTGCAGCGGCAGTTCCGGCGGGGCCAGGGGCGGCGCGGGCAGGGTGTGGTCCACCGGGCAGCGCACGACGTTCTCCGGGGTGGCCTCGTCGAAGCCCACCAGCGCGTTCTTGATGAAGAACTCGTCGCGGCCGGGGATCCGGGCGGAGATCTGGCCCTGGTTGAAGTCGTCGTGGCCGTCGAGGGAGAGCATCCGGGCGCCGGTCGCCACCTGGAGGACGAGCCGGCGTTCGGCCGGGGTCGGCGGCACCGGTTCGGCGGTGGTCATGTCGCGCTCCTCGCGGTCGGGGTCGTCGGGTGTGTCGGGCCCGTCGGGTGTGTGGGGGCGGTCGGGTGTGTGGGGGCGGTCAGTTCATCGAAGACCGTGCGCATGGTGACCAGGCCGGGGGGCGCGGTGCGGGCCCAGGCGGCGGCGGCCAGTGCGCCCCGGGCGGGCACCGTCCAGCTGCCGACGTGGTGGCGCACGTGCAGCGCCTCGCCGTCCCAGGTGTGGGTCAGCTCGTGCTCGCTGACGGGCAGTCCGGCCCGCTCGTCGGAGATGTCGGCCACCGCGGGGCCGCCGGCCCGCGCCCAGGTGTCCGCCAGTGCCAGCGCGGTGGCGCTCGGCCGGTGCGCCTTGCCGAGCGGGTGGCGCTCCCGGACGGTGGTGGTCGCCTCGAAGCGGCCCGTGGTGAGGGCGGCGGTGAGCTCGGCGATGCGCACCTGGAGGTAGTGGCCGAAGGCGAGGTTGGTGGCCCGGACCACCGGCACCTCCTCGGCCAGTTCCGCCAGCGCCTTCCACTGGGTGTCCGTCAGGTTGGACACGCAGGCGACGAGCGGGACCCGGCGGGTGGCGCAGTAGTCGAGGACCTCGGGGTGCGCGTCGGGCGCGCTGGCGTCGACGAGGACGTCCGGGATGGCCTCGGCGGCCCAGCCGCCGCGGCGGGTGGCGGTGAGGGTGACCCTCGTCCCGTCCGCCTCGCAGAGCGACCTCAGCGCCGAGCCGAGCCGGCCGAGGCCGACGATCCCGATGGTGGGGCGGGGCTGGCCGGCCGTCGGGGTCCCGGGCGTCGGGGCCTCAGGCATCGGCGCCGATGCCGCTGGCGACGACGAGGGCCGTGACGGAGTCGATGGACTCGTAGTGCTCGATGGGCGCTTCCGGGTCCAGGTAGACGCCGACCTCGTTCTCGATGCTGTCGATCAGGCGCATGTAGGAGAGCGAGGAGTACCCGACGTCGCGGAGCGAGTAGTCGGCGCCGGCGAGTTCGTCGGCGGAGACGCTGCCGTCCCCGGCCGCGATGGCGAGTTCGAGGATCTTGGCGCGCAGGGCGGTGTTGTCCATGGGGAATTCCTGTGTCTCGTAAGGGGTCTTGGGGGTCGTGGGGTTCTTTGGGGTCTTGGAGGTCAGTTGCCGGGGGACGGCTCGGTGAGCAGCCGGCGCAGGCGCTCTATGGACGGCTTGCCGATCGAGTTCGCCGGGATGCTGTCCACCGGGCGGAGGATTCCGGGCACCTTGAACGCGGGGAGCGTGGCCGCGCAGTGGGCGCGCAGGGACTGTGCGGTGACGCCGGGTTCGACGGCGACGACGGCGGCCAGGGTCGGTTCGCCGTGCTGGTTCTCGGCCTCGAAGGCGACCGCGTCCAGCACTCCGGGGGCCCCGCGCAGCACCTCGGCGATCTCGATCGGGTCGATCTTGCGCCCGCCCACGTTGACCAGCCGGCTCGTGCGTCCGGTCAGGTGGAGCGCGCCGTCGACCAGGTGGCCCTGGTCGCCGGTGCGGTAGTAGCCCTCGGCGTCGACGCGCTCCTCGAAGACGCCGGGGGCGTTGAGGTAGCGCGAGCCCATCGACTCGCTCCGGACCCGGATGCCCTCCTCCGGGGCGAGCAGCCGCACACCGGGCAGGGGTGCCCCGAGCCCGCTGCCGGCGCCGTCGGCGGCGAACGTCAGCGGACCGGTCTCGGCGACGCCGTAGTAGTTGTGGACGGGCACGCCGGTGAGCCGGGTGAACTCCTCGCGGACGCTCTCGCGCAGCGGGGCGCCGGAGGAGATCGCGGTGCGCACGCCGGCGAAGCCCTCCTTCGGCGCGCGCCGCACGATCGACTCGTACAGCGCGGGGAAGGCCACCAGCCGGGTGGCGGCGGTGTTCTCCAGGAGCCGTACGACGCGGGTGGCGGTGGGCAGGCCGTGCGACAGGTGCAGCGAGGCGCCCGGCAGGAAGGCCGCCAGCAGCGAGGTGTTGAAGGCCAGGCCGTTGGAGAGCGCGGCGAAGCAGGCGATCCGGTCCTCGGCCGAGAGGCCGGTTCCCTCGACCCAGTTGGCGGCCGCCGCGGACACCGCCGCGCCGGAGAACTCGATGCAGTTGGGCCGTCCGGTGGAGCCGGAGGTGAAGCGGCAGACCTCGGTGTCGTCCAGCAGCTGCGGTCGGGGGGTCTCGGAGCGGCGCACCCGGCTGACCGTGAGGGCGCCGAACTCGCCGTCTCCCTGAGGGGTTTCGTCCACGATGGCGTCGACGTCCGCGCCCGGGGCGTGGATCAGCAGGTCCAGCCCGCAGTCCTCGGCGATCCGGGAGAGTTCGAACGGCCCGAAGGCCGAGTCGGCCAGGAACGGGACGCCGCCGGCGAACAGCACCGCGAGGTAACCGACCACGTAGTCCACGGAGTTGGTGGCGTAGAGGCCGACCCTGGCGCGCTCGTCCGGTACGTCGAAGCGGGCGATGCGCTCCGCGGCGGCGCGGGCCCGGTCGGCGAGTTCGGCGTAGCGCAGCGATCCGCCCGCGTCGGTGACGGCGACGCGGTCGCCGTGGCGGGCGAGGACTTCGGTGAGGGCACCGGGAAGGACGGGGTTCATCGGGTTCACCGCTCGTTCTGGGCGTGCGCGGTGGCAAGCCGGTCGAACTTGACGCCCGAGTCGTCCGGGCGGCCGAGCAGCAGGGCGTAGAGGATCTCGTCGTCCTCCGGCAGCCCCGCCAGCGTGCGCCACAGCGGCGAGTCGAAGCCGCCGATGGCGGTCACCCCGACCTCCGCGCGGTTCGCGCCGAGGTAGAGCAACTGGCCCAACGCGCCGCAGCGGAAGGCGAGTTCGCGCAGGCTCTCGGCGCCTGCGGCCGAGCCGGCGCCGGCGAGCGAGGTGCGCGGCACGTGCAGCAGCAGGACGGCGCCGGCCCCGGCGAGGGCGCGCTGCTGCATGCAGGCCCGGGCCACCTCGTCGGTGGACGGCAGCCGGCCCGGCTGCCGCTCACCGGTGTCCAGCCGGTACACCGCGTCCCGCCCGGGCTCGGTCGTCGAGCGCAGGACGAGGGTCGCGGACAGCGGGGAGATGCCGGGCAGGTCGGTCTCCAGCGGTGTCGACAGGGCCGAGACCGCCCGCCAGACGGCGTCGGCGGAGACGGGTTCGCCGGTGAACGCCTTGCTGGAGACGCGCGTCCCGATCAGCTCCGGCCATCCGTTCCGGTCCCCCAGGCCGCCTTCGCCGGGCGGTGTCCGACGGTCGGTCCGGATGTGTGCCAGTGGAGCGGGCGCGGTGCGGGGTGCCGGAGAGCCGGGGTGCTCGGGCCACACGGCGAGGGAGTCCCAGCACGCGCTCTCCAGCCACGACCGCCAGGTGGGCCCGCGCAGGTCCCGGTCGGTGCTGTCGTGCACCGTCCAGCGGGTCCACGGCCCGTCGGCCGCGCCCGCCGTGTCCGTGGCGGCCGGCACCAGGACCGCGGAGTGGATCTCCCGGTGGTTCTCGCCCGCCTCCAGCAGCTCCGAGAGGGGTTCCCTCGGGAAGCGCAGCCGCAGCGTCCCCCGCGCCCCGCGGCCGGCCGCGGCCAGGACGAGGTTGGCGGCCGCGTGGCCCGCGTCGAGCTGGGTGTACAGGTATCCGCGGTCGCCGTACTTGCGCATCGACAGCCAGGGCCGGGTGAGGGTGACCACCAGGGCTCCGCCGTCGTCCGGGACGGCCAGCGCGGACGCCGCCAGCGCGGCGGCGACCCGCTCCCCCGCGGCCAGCCGGGCGCAGATGCGGCGGTCGGCGTCCAGCCGGTAGGCCGTCGGCACCCCGTCCTCCACGGCGAGGACGGCGAACTCGTACGGGTACACGGCCCCGGCCGACGGCACCGCCCGCGCCACGTACGAGCCGCAGGCCCGGTTGGCGCGACTGGTGAACACGCCCTCGTCCACCATCGCCAGGGCACGGCGCAGGCCCGGGGCGGCGACGGGCTCGGCGGGCGGCTCGGGCGACGCCGGCGGCAGGGCCACCCGGGCCCACAGCTCGTCGGCGCGGCCCGCGCACGCGCCCCGGGGCGCGTCGGCGACCGCCACGGACTCCTGGGTGATCAGATTTCCTTGCACGTCTGACGCAGACCTCCAATTCTCTGGCAATCCACCAAATACGCATGCGGGAGGCGGCCGGAAAAGCGGGCAGGCGAAATCGGCCCACCGCGCTTTTCGGCAGCCCGGTGCACCACGGAGGAAAATGTGGGGGGATACCGCAAAAGCTTGCAACGGTGCCCTCGGCGGGGCATTTCCACTGCCCTCGACCAGCACCAACGGGTTCTCGGATCGCGAGACGGACTATTCGACGGTCATTCGACCGCGCGGCACCGGCCGTGCCGCGCCGCCCCCGGCGACCACTCGCCCATTCGTCCCCCGTCTCACAATGTGGCACATAACCGATCCACGGCCCGAACCACGTGAACCACGTGAACCCATGATCGGTTACGGCCGTTGCCAGCATGCCAAGCACGCCGGGCAATGGTCAAGACCAATCCCGATAACGCCGCAGGATGAATCCAGCCAACCGGGTGAATGCTGTGAATCGGACATCAATACGGATTGCCCGCCCCTCACCGACACCCCGGACAACCTCGGCAATTCGTCCCGGTCGCCGCCGGCCGGGCCGGTGTCGGTGGCGCCCGATAGCGTCGAAGGGCACGCAGGAGGCGTGCGGGTGCGACCCGCAAGGAGGAGGACCGCGATGGCGACCTTCACACTCGTTCCCGGGGCCGACGGCCGGGCCTGGTTCTGGCACCGGCTGGTGCCCGAGCTGCGGGACCGGGGGCACGACGTGGTCACGATGGACCTGCCGGGCGACGACTCGGCGGGCCTGGAGGAGTTCGCGCAGGCGATCGTCTCGGCGGTGGAACGGCACGCCGGCCTCGCCACTCCCCTGGTCCTGGTGGCGCAGTCCCTCGCGGGTTTCTCGGCTCCGCTGGTGTGCGGGCGGCTGCCGGTGCCCGTCGCCGAGCTGGTGCTGCTCAACGCCATGGTCCCGGCCCCCGGGGAAACGGCCGGGCAGTGGTGGGAGGACACCGGCCAGGCCGAGGCCCGCTCCGACTACGCGGCGGCCACCGGGCGCGGCCCCGATCCCGGGTTCGACCTGCGGACCGACTTCTTCCACGACGTCCCGGCCGAGGTGACCGAGGAGGCGCTGTCCGCCGGCGGCTCGCCGCCGCCCTCCGCGCTGTTCGCCCAGCCGTGGCCGCTGACGCGCTGGCCGCGGGTGCCGACCCACTTCCTCCAGGGGCGGGAGGACCGCTTCTTCCCCCTGGAGTTCCAGCGCGGGATCGTCCGGGAGCGGCTGGGCCTGGAGATCGAGGAGATCCCCGGCGGCCACCTGGCCGCGCTCAGCCGCCCCCGGGAACTGGCGGACGCGCTGCTGCGCACGGTGCCCGCGTAGCCGCGGGTGCCGTGCGGGCGGGCGGGGTCCTTCGGCGCGCTCAGGCGCCCCAGCCGGTGTCCGGGGTGACGGCGGGCGGGAGAGAGACAGGGCGGAGGGCGGCAGGGGCGGTGTTCCGCCGCGAACTGCCCTCCGTGGTGCCCACGACGCTGACCGGCCTGGGCGCGTCCCTGGCCGCGCTCGGCCGGGAGCAGGAGGCCCTGGAGGCCCTGGCCGAGGCACTGTCCACCGCCGAGGCGCTCGGGGACCGCAGCGCCGCCGCCGTGGCCCTGCACACGACCGCCACCGTGCACGCCTGCTCCGGACGGACCGGCGCCGCCCGGGACTGCTGGACCCGGGCCCTGGCCCTCGCCCGTCGCACGGGCCTCGCGAAGGTGACCGACGACAGCCTCGACGGACTGGAGTCCCTGGCCGCGTCCTGAGCCGGCCCGTGCCCGGCGGGGCCCCTTCGGCTTCGGCGGCGGCTTCCCGCGGACACGGTGGTGGGGGGGGGGGGGGGCGCCGGCCCCCCCCCCCCACCGTCCGTGCCTTACGCGGCGAACGCGAACTTCTCGTTGCCCGCGCCGGGGAGGCAGTCCCACAGGATGACCGGCGTGCCGTTGTCCCAGACCGGGCCGGCACCCGACACGTTGAGGCAGCGCCCGCTGGCCGGGTTGAGGAACTGGCCGTCGGCCGTCATCCGGAACGTCTCGTTGCCCTGGCCGGGCACGCAGTCCCACAGGATGATCGGGGTCCTGTTGTCCCAGGTCGGGCCGCCGCCCGCCACGTTGAGGCAGCGCCCGCTCGCCGGGTTGAGCAGCTGGCCCGAGGCGGTCAGCTGGAACTGCTCGTTGGCCGCGCCCGGCACGCAGTCGGACAGGACGACCGGGGTGAAGTTGCCCCACGTCGCGCTGGTGCCCGAGAGGCCGACACAGCGTCCGCTCACCGGGTTGAGCAGCGCGGCGGTCGGACCGGCGGCCTGCTTGTCGGCGGAGGCGAGGACGAACGTCTCGTTGGCCTGGCCGGTGACGCAGTCCCACAGGATCATCGGCGTGCTGTTGGGCCACGGGCCCGCGCCGGAGACGTTGAGGCAGCGGTTGCTGGCCGGGTTGAACAGCTGGCCCGAGGCGTTCAGCTGGAACGTCTCGTTGCCGGCGCCCGGCACGCAGTCCCACAGGACGATCGGATTGCTGTTCGCCCACGGGCCCGCACCGGACACGTTGAGGCAGCGGTTGCTCGCGGGGTTGAACAGCTGGCCCGAGGCGTTCAGCTGGAACGCCTCGTTGCCGGCGCCCGGCACGCAGTCCCACAGGACGATCGGGTTGCCGTTCGTCCACGGGCCCGCGCCGGACACGTTGAGACAGCGGCCGCTGGCCGGATTGACGACCTGGTAGGCGCGGTTGACCAGACCGCCGATCCAGGAGGCGAGGTCGTCGGTGCGGGTGCCGATCGCGCCGGTGCGGGTCTCGGCGGGGTCGGTGCCGAGGCAGCCGCCCTGCCAGGAGCGGGAGGCGACGGCGACGAGCTCGGCCTTGCCGCCGGTCTCGCGGACGACGGGGGCACCGGTGTCGCCCTTGCAGATCGCGGCGCCGCCCTGACCGGTGACGGTGACGCCGGTGGGCTGGACGGCGTCGACGCCGAACAGGCCGGTGTGCGGCTTGGCGGGCACCCACTCGTCCGCGGTGCGCCCGTACCCGGGCACCCGCAGGCTCTCGCCCGGAGCGGGCGCGGTGGTGGCGACGGCGAGCGGCGCGATGCCGTTCAGCGGGAGGGCCAGGCGGGCCATGACGAGGTCGCGCTCCTGACGCGGCGCCAGTTCGACGACGTCGGCGCTCTTGTCGCCGACGGTCACGGTCACCTTGCGCTTGGGCACGCCCGCGGCGAGGCCCTGCGGCCGGCCGGGGTCGTCCGCGAGGCACGACGCGGCGGTGACGACCCAGTACCGGTCGACGAGGGCGCCGGTGCAGGCGCGCGCGTTGTCGCCGATGGTGAGTTTGGCGGTGTAGGCGTAAGAACCGTCGGCGGCCGCGGGGCCGGTGACGGCACCGGCCACCGGGGCGGAGAAGGCGGCGACGGCACAGGCGGCCGCGGCCGCCATACCGAATATCCGCTGCAAGGATAATGTCCTGCGAGTCATCTTCTGTTTCCCCCAAGCGAATTGAGAATTTTCTGGAAAGATTCCGGCCGGCGGCCGGCCCGGGATGCACGACGGAACACCGGCGACGGGCCACACCACCCCCGGACCACGGATGGACGCAAGCCGGGGTCAAGGAGTGGCAACGCCCACATCCTGTCGTCGCAAAAAATACTGTGTACGAGTGATGGTCCGTCAAGTCCTTTGCCGATTGCTCGCGGTCGGCCGAAACGGCTTCCACGGATGAATGATGGTTCGCGCCAATACCAGTGACAATGCGGCAAGGACCCCGGTTTGGCCGTCCGGCCTTACGGGTGAAGCCACGAGGATTCCGAGACCCGTCACCCCGCCTGACGCACCGGCAGAACTACCGTGAGTGACTGACCGTCAGCCCGGATTCCCCCGCCCGTCCCCAGGGAGCACCGCACCATGCCCGCAGCCCGCCACCGCATGCTCGCCACCGCCGCCCTCGCCGCGGCGGCCACCCTCCTGGCCACCACCCCCGCACTCGCCCGGCCCGCCGGCCCGGCCGCACCGGCCCTCCTGCGGGCACCGCTGCTGCGCCCGGACGGGGACGCGCACCAGGGCGGCCCGCACGACGGCCGTGCCGACGGCACCAGCGCCAACTGGGCCGGCTACGCGGCCACCGGCACCAAGTTCACCAGCGTCAGCGCGAGCTGGGTCCAGCCGGAGGCGCACTGCACCACCGAGGACACCTACTCCAGCTTCTGGGTGGGCCTGGACGGCGACGGCAGCCGCTCGGTCGAGCAGAACGGCAGCTCGGCGGACTGCGTGGGCGGCAAGCCGCAGTACTACGCCTGGTTCGAGATGTACCCGGCGTACCCGGTGTTCTACAAGGACAAGGTCGAGCCCGGCGACCACTTCGCGGCGAGCGTCACCGCGACCACCACCGGGAGGTTCACCCTGACGATCACCGACGAGACCCAGCACTGGAGCCACGTCCAGCACAAGACCCTGGCCAGCGCGAAGCTCGCCTCGGCCGAGGTGATCGCCGAGGCGCCGTCCACCCTGTCCGGGCCGCTGCCGCTGACCGACTTCGGCACCGTCGCCTTCACCGGCGCCAAGGCCAACGGCAAGCCGATCGGCGACTTCGGCCCCGAGAACATCACCATGGCCGACCACGACCACACCGTCCTGGCCACGACCTCGCCCCTCGGCGCCGGCAGCGCCTTCGAGGTGACCTGGAACCACAGCTGACCCGCCCCGGCCGCCGTGTGCCCGGACGTCAGACGTAGAGCGTGAACACCGTGTCGCCCCGGCCGACGTAGGCGTTGCTCAGGGCGAACACGTGGCTGCCCGGACGGAAGATCCCGAACGTCGTGCGCCCGGCGGCCTGCCAGTCCCCGACCACCGGCAGGTCGCCGGCGACGCCGTAGGAGGCGGTGGAGACGCTGCCGTCGTCGTGGCGCAGGAGGAAGGTGTTCGGCTCGCCGGCGCTGCGGCCCGGACGGAAGAGGCCGAACTGAGCGTGGTGCACGCCGTCCCAGTCGCCGGCCACCGGGAGGTCACCCGGCCCGCCGAACTGCAGGGTCGTCACGCTGGTGTCGTCGTGGCGCACGGCCAGGGTGCCGGTGGCCGGGCGGTAGACGGCGAGCTGGTCGTGGCCGTTGTGATCCCAGGCGCCGGCCACCGGGACGTCGCCGGGCTCGCCGAACCGGACGGCGGTGACGGACCCGTCCCGCAGCTGCAGGCCGAACGTGGCGGTGCTCGGGCGGTAGATGCCCAGCTGGCACTGGCAGGTGTTCTCCCAGGCGCCGACCACCGGGACGTCGCCGGGCTCGCCGAAGGCCCGGCGCTCGTTCACGTGGCCGGTCGTCTTGCCGTAGTCGATGTTCCAGCGGCCGTTGTCGAAGAGGCCGACCTGCGTGGCCGGGCCGCCGAGGTAGCCGGTGAAGGGCGTCCCGGCCTGCGGGCCCGGGACGGAGGCCTGCACGGACACCGTGGCCTGGCGGCCGTGGTCATCGGTGACGGTCTCGGTGACGGTGTAGTAGCCGCCGACGCCGTAGTCGTGCGTCAGGCCGTCCGGGGAGGTCCGGCCGTCGGTGACGACGGGGGCGGTGCCGTCGCCGAAGTCCACGGCGTAGCGGGCGACCGGCCACGGGCTGGAGGTGGCGTCGTGGAAGGCGACCCGGGCGGTGGCCTGGTCGGCGACGCTCACCTGGGGGTTGAGCCGGAGGGCGCCCACCGGGGCGAACGTGAACCTGGCGATGCCGGTGAAGACCAGGCCGGTCCGGCTGGTCGCGGTGAGCGTCGCCGTGTAGGTGCCGGGCGCCGGGTAGTCGTGGTCGAGCTCCAGGCCGCTGCCCGGGTTCACGTCCACCGGGGTGCTGCCGTCGCCGAAGTCGAGCTTGGCACCGGCCGGCGCCCAGCCGGTCCGGTAGAAGGTCTGGATCCGGGCGTTCAGCGGGTGGCCCGCCGTGGCGTAGGGGATCGCCGACAGCTGCACGGAGGTGTCGTCCTGGAGCTCGACCGCGCCGCGGTCGTAGTAGCCGGGCCCGGTACCGGTGTTGGCGATCGCCGGGTGGTCCGCGCGCGGGTGGTCGTAGAAGTCGGTGTCCAGCATCCCCGGCGCGGTGGCGTCGGCCGCGTCCGTCAGGCCCTCGACGGCCCGGGGCGCGTAGTCGCTGCTGTAGAACCCGAACTTCGGGTCGGCCTCGTTGTCGTGGGCGCCCTGACCGGTGGCCCTGAAGTCGGAGGCGGCGGTGTACGGGGTGCCGCCCCAGAGGTAGCCGACGCCGCCGGCCGCGTGCACGACGCTGTTGTAGTCGGCCTTGGTCCCGGGGACGGAACCGGCCGAGACCGACAGGCCGGCGGCGGACTTGAGGGCCTCGTCGGTGCAGGAGCCCGCGGGGAGCTTGGTGATCACGTTGTTCGTCACCGCGGCCCCCGAGGAGCTCCCGGCGAGCAGGACGTCGTTCCCGCAGTTCCCGGCGAAGGTGTTGCTCGCCACGACGGTGCCCGGGGCGTCGGTGGCCACGACGCCGCCCGTGCGGCCCTCCACCACCAGGTCGGTGGTGATGACCGTCCCGGAGACCCCGGCGTCCACGGCGATGCCGACCGTCCCCTGGCCCTGGACCCTCGTGCGGCTCACCGTGGTGGCGGTGGTCTTCCCGGTGATGCGGACGGCGGGCGCCGGGTCCGGGTAGGAGGACGGGACGCCGTTGAACACGGGGTCGCCGGCGAGGACGGTGTTCCGGTTCACCACGATCCGGTCGGCGTCCTGGACGAGCACGCCCTCCTGCGGTGCCTCGAACTGGAAGCCCGACACCGTGACGTCGTGCACGCCGGAGAACACGAGGGCGTGCGCGGCCGGCTTCGAACCCGCGTCCCAGGAACGGATGCCGAGGATCGTCTGGGGCATGCCGTAGGGGATGTCGGCCTTGATGACGATCGGCCGGCCGGGGAGCCCGGAGTGCCTGACGGTGACCGATTCACGGTAGGAGCCGCCCGTCGCGACCTGGACCGTCTGGCCCGGCTGCGCCGCGTCCACGGCGGCCTGGACGGTGCAGAACGGCCGGTCCTGCGCCCCGCTCCCGGCGTCCGAACAGGCCGACCCGTAGGCGTTGTCGACGTGGAGCACGCTCTGGTCGGCCGCGTGGGCGACCGAGGGGAGAACTGCCCCGGCTATCGCCGAGCCGGCAACCGCGGCGGCCAGGCCGACGCGATGACGAATGGTCACGGATGGTCCCCCTTGAGGCGAAGTGACGCCGGATGTGCAGGATTCGGGGAGCGCCCGTGATGGTTCGTGCCCCCGATCGTCCGGCGAAGAGTATCGCCGATGATCATGCGGTCGTCACGCGGGTATCCCCGTCGTGGCGGGGCGGGCCGGTGGGTCAGGCCCCGTGGTGGTCGCCCGCCCAGACGGCGGGGGTCCGGCCGGCCCAGGGGGCGGCCTGTTCGAGCTGTCCGGCGAGGCGGAAGAGGACGTCCTCGCGCCCGTGGCCCGCGGCGAACTGGATGCCGATGGGCAGGCCGGTGGCGGGGTCGGTCTGCAGGGGCACGGACATGGCGGGGGTGCCGGCGACGTTGAACACGGCGGTGAAGGGCGAGCGGTGGAAGACCTGCCGGAGCCAGCCGGGGCCGTCGGCGCCCTCCGCACCCTCGGCGTACGTGCCCAGGGGGACGGGCGGTTCGGGCAGGGTCGGGGTGAGCAGCAGGTCGTACTCGGCGAAGTAGCGGCCGATCGCGCGGGCGACGGTGTTGCGCATCGCGAGCGCGTGGACGAACTCGGTGCCGCTGACCTCCCGCCCGTAGGCGTGGCTCGCGAGCATCTCGGGTTCGACGGTGGTGGGGTCGACGGGCCGGCCCGAGGCTGCGGCGAGGCCGTCGATCCAGGTCGCCAGGTTGGCGCTCCACAGGCGGGCGTTGGCCAGGACGAACTCCTCCCAGCCGGTGCCGAGATCGACGCGGACCTCCTCCACCCGGTGGCCCAGGGACTCGGCGAGCCGTGCGGAGCGCAGGGTGGCGTCGATGATGGTGCCATCGACCGTGCGGCCGCCCCAGGGCTGCGTGAGGAGGCCGATCCTGAGGCTGCCCGGGGAGCGGGTGACCTCCTGTGCGTAGGGCCGCTCGGGGCGCGGGGCCGTGTAGGGGTCGCCGGCCTCGGGGCCGTGGACGAGGTCGAGCAGGGCGGCGCTGTCGCGGACCGAGCGGCTGAGGGCGCCGTGGACGGCGAGCCCGTTGAAGACCTCGTCCGCGTCGGGGCCCATGGAGATCCGGCCGCGGGTGGGCTTCAGCCCGAACAGGCCGTTGGCGGCGGCGGGGACGCGGATGGAGCCGGCCGCGTCGGTGGCGTGCGCGAGGGGGACGATGCCCGCGGCTACGGCGGCCGCCGAGCCGCCGCTGGAGCCTCCGGGGCTGCGGTCCGGGTCCCAGGGGTTGCGGGTGGCGCCGTACAGGACGCCTTCCGTGGTGGTGCTGTAGGCGAACTCCGGGGTCGCCGTGCGCCCGAGCGTCACCAGTCCGGCTCGGCGGAAGCCGGCCATGAGCGAGGAGTCGGCCGCGGCGACGTTGCCGGCGGCGAGGCGGCTGCCCAGTTCCACCCGCTTGCCCGCCATCGCGACGGCGAGGTCCTTGACCAGGAAGGGCACCCCCGCCAGCGGCGTGCTGCCCGGCGCCGGCGCGTCCTCGGCGGGCCAGGTCTCGACGACGGCGTTGATCCGCGGATTCACCGCCTCGCACGCCAGTCGGGCGGTCGCGGCGAGTTCGGCGGCGGTCACGTCGCCGCGGGCCACCAGGGCGGCCAGGGCGACGCCGTCGTGGTCCGCGTACTCGGAGAGCTTCATCTTCTTCGTCCGTCCAGATCCGGCCAGGGAAAACGATACCGAAAGGTCTCGCACGATACCGATCGGTATCGTGTGGGACTGATCGGTACCGTAGCATTGCGGCCAGGCGGCTCGACGCCCCATCGGGCGCACCGGCGGAGGGTGACATGGCGGACACGGCGGACACGGCGAGGGTCAGCAGGCGGAGCCGGGTGGCCAAGCTGCCGCCCCGGGAACGGATCCTCGACGCGGCGGAGGAGCTCTTCTCGCGCGAGGGGATCAGGGCGGTCGGCGTCCAGGCGATCGCCGACCGGGCCGAGACCACCAAGATGGCGCTGTACCGCCACTTCGCGACCAAGGACGCGCTGGCCGAGGAATGGCTGCGGATCGTCGCGGCCGACTACACCGCCGCGTTCGACCGGCTGGAGACCGCCCACCCCGACGACCCCCGGGCGCAGATCCTCGGGATCGCCCGGTTCATCGCCGACGGGCTCCCCGGGATCTCCCACCGGGGCTGTCCGTTCATCAACTCCATCGCGGAACTGCCCGACCGCACCCACCCCGCGCGCCGGCTGATCGAGGCCCACAAGGCCCGCCAGCTGCGCCGCCTCGCCGACCTGTGCGTCCGGGCCGGGCTGCCCGACCCGGACGGGGCGGCCGCGGAGATCACCTTCGCCCTCGAAGGGGCCCAGGTGAGCGCCCAGAACCGGAGCGTCGAGCACGCGGGCGAACGGCTCGTGCGGATCGTCGGGGCCGTCCTGGACCGCCCGGCGAGCTGAGCGGCGATGGGGGCCCCCGGGAACCCCGGGGGCCCCATCGGCGTTGCCGTCGGCTCCTACTTGAACTGGGGGTAGTAGTCCAGGAGCGAGGAGTTCACGCTGGTGCAGTAGGCGTAGCTCCACAGGCCGCTGCCGGTCGGCTTCCAGGGGCCGTACACGTTCTCGCCGTTCTGACAGACCGCCATCGCCCGGAAGACGATGTGGCTGTCGGAGCGGGGGCACATGGCGCCGTAGGTGTTGCCGTCCCACCACTCCTGGCAGACGTCGGTCGTGGTCGCCGACGCCGGTGCGGCGGTGGCCGTCCCGAGCGCGAGCGATCCCGCGGCGACCGCCGCCAGTGCCAGTGCGCGTACCTTGAGCATCGAATCCCCTCCAGCCGGACGTTGCGTCAGCCGGCCCGCGCCCTGCCCCGCGGACCGCCGTCGAATCTAGGTCGGCCGCCGGGGGCGTCCGGTGCGCGAGCGCACAGTCGGGGGCTCCGCGCGGTGCCGATCCGCACAGTCGTCCGCCTGCGGCCGGCGCATGATTGCATGGCGTGAGCGATCCGCGACGCGGAGTACCGGTTGCCGTCGGAGCGATGAGTTTCCCGGCGGCCGCGGGTCTGCATCCCGACCGGACCGACCGGCACGACCCACTCATCGGGAGCAAGGCAATGGGCCTCATCCACATCGAGCTGTTCACGACCCTCGACCTCGTCGCGCAGGCGCCCGGCGGGCCCGACGAGGACCCCGAGGGGTTCCCGTTCGGCGGCTGGCAGGCGCCCCTGCTGAACGAGACCACCGGCGCGCAGATCGCCGCCGCGTACGAGGGCACGGACGCCCTCCTGCTCGGGCGGCGCACCTACGACATCTTCGCCGCGTACTGGCCGAAGCAGGAGGGCGGCCCGTTCGCCGGGCTCTTCAACAGCGTGCCGAAGTACGTGGCCTCCCGCGGCGAGCCCGACCTCCCGTGGGCCGGCTCCACGCAGCTCGGCCCGGACCTGGTCGCCGCGGTGCGCGGGATCCGCGAGCGGCACGAGCACGTGAAGGTCGTCGGGAGCCTGGACCTGGTGCAGACCCTCCTGCGGGAGAAGCTGTTCGACCGGCTCGACCTGTGGGTGCACCCGATCGTGCTCGGCGTCGGCAAGAAGGTGTTCGACACCGGTGCGGTGCCCACCAACGTCACGCTCCTCGAACCGCCGGTGGCCGGCCCCACGGGCACGGTGTTCCTGCGCTACGGGATCGCCGACGGGATCCCCCGGACGGGCGACATGAGCGCCCCCGACCGCGGCCTGGGCAACGGCGGCTGACGCCGCCCGGCCCATGCCGGCGGGGGCTGCCGGAAGTCCCGAGCGCCTACCGGGCACGGGCACCCCGCCACCTGACCGGGCAGGGCCGGCTCACCCCGGGATTCAGCAGCATCGGCAACTGGCCCCGCCTGCGCGCCCTCGCGGACGAGCTCGGCCTGGAGCACGAGGTGCTCTCCGCGGAACGGCACCTGCCGGACGGGGCACTGCCGGTCGAGTTCCAGCTGGTCGGCTTCCGCCCGTCCGGCGGACGGCCGTGGTCCGCGCTCGCCTGACACTCCCGCCTGGGCGGCACCTGGTAGCGCTGAGTCACGGGAACGCCGCTTCCCCCGCAAAATACCGCCACCCGGACACCCGCCGGCCACACCGTCCGTAGCCGGGATGCCGAACGCGCGGCCTGCTCGCAGGCTGGAAGGAGCAGTGCCCCGAGCACCGGCAGGAGGACGGCATGGCCGCACACTTCGAGGTCTACGAGGACAAGGCCCACCAGTGGAGGTTCCGACTCAAGGCGGGGAACGGGGAGATCGTCGCGGTCGGCGAGTCCTACCCGACCAGGCAGGGTGCACAGAAGGGCTGCGAGGCCGTGAAGCGCGCCGCCGCCGAGGCGGACATCGTCGCACCCAAGGCGGCGTGAAGGCACCCGCGCGCGTGGGGCCCGCTGCCGGACGGCGGCGGGCCCCCGGTGTGCGGTGCCCCCGACGTGCGGTGCGGCGGCGGGCCCCCGGTGTGCGGTGGCGGGCCGCACGGCTCGTCCGGGTTGGCAGGATCTTGTGGGCGAACGGTGCTGTCGTCCCTGGTGGAGGAGGCCGGGAAGGCGAAGACTCTTCGTGTACGTCGCCCGGCGGACCCCTGGCGCGCTCCGTGCGGCCGGTCCTCGACGAAAGGGAAACCGTGAACGACTTCAGGGCGAGGTTTGACAGCTCGGGGATCGAAGGCCTGCTGAAGGACTACTTCGACCTCCTCTACACCCAGGACATGGACCTGTTCGAACGGGTCTTCCACCCGGACTCGGTCCTGTACTCGGCACAGGACGGCGAGGTCGTGGTGCGCCCGCGCGCCGCGTACCGGGCGGTCATGGAGGGACGGCAGTCGCCCGCCGAGGCCGGTGCGCCGCGGCACGACGAGATCCTCCTCATCGACGTCCTGTCGCCCGAGATGGCCCTGATCAAGGTCCGGCTGCGCCTGTTCGGGAACACCATGGAGGACTACCTGAACCTGCTCAAGGTGGGCGAGCGGTGGACCGTCGCGGCCAAGCTCTACCACCGTGCGGCGTAGCACGGCACCCGCGCGGGCCCGCCGCCGGCACCCGTCGGCGCGCGGGCCCCGCTCCCGCGGCGGCGGGCCGGTGCCGTGCTGACCACCGTCGCCGTCGTGCTCGTCGACGGAGTGGCCCCGTTCGAGTTCGGCGTGCTCTGCGAGGTCTTCGGCGTCGACCGCTCCCCGGAGGGCGTGCCGCCGTTCGACTTCCGGGTGTGCGGCGAGGACGCCGGCGCGCCGCTGTCCACCGGTGCGGGGTTCCGGGTCATCCCGTCGCACGGTCTGGAGGCGCTGCGGGACGCCGATCTGGTGGCGGTGCCCGCCGCCACGATCCGCGAGGACTACCCGCCGGCCGTCCTGGACGCGCTGCGCGCTGCGCACCGGCGCGGTGCCACCCTGCTCTCGGTGTGCAGCGGGGCGTTCGTGCTGGGTGCCGCGGGTCTCCTCGACCACCGTCGCTGCACCACCCACTGGAGCTACGTCGACGCCTTCGCGCGCCGCTTCCCCCTGGCGCGGGTCGACGGCGACGTCCTGTTCGTCGACGACGGCACCGTCCTGACCAGCGCGGGCACGGCCGCCGGCATCGACGCCTGCCTCCACCTGGTGCGCCGGGAGCTCGGCTCCGCCGCGGCCAACGCGATCGCCCGCAAGATGGTGGTGGCGCCCCACCGGGAGGGCGGGCAGCGCCAGTTCGTCGACCTGCCGGTCCCCGAGGACCCGGGCGCCAGTCTCCAGCCCCTGCTCGGCTGGATGCGGGAGAACCTCGGCGCCCGGCACAGCGTGGCGGAACTGGCGCAGCGGGCCCGCATGTCGCCCCGGACCCTCGCCCGCCGTTTCAGCACGGAGATCGGCACCACCCCGCACAAGTGGCTGACCCTGCAGCGGGTCCTGCACGCCCGGCACCTGCTGGAGGAGACCTCCCTGGACATCGAGGAGATCGCCCACGAGACCGGCATGGGCGACGGCGCCCTGCTCAGGCACCACTTCCGGAAGATCGTGGGCGTCACCCCGAAGGACTACCGGGCGGCCTTCGCCGACCGCCCGGCGGCACCGGGGCCCTCCCCTTCCCCCGCCGCGGACGGCGACCGGCGCCGTGGCGGCCGGTGACTTCCCGCCCGAAAACCCCGTGCGTCTCTTTTCGAATTTCCCTTCCAGGTTACGAACCATCCTTTCAGGGCATCTCCCGTGTCTGCCAGGACCGTTGACGACACCGGTCCGCGAAATCCCGCCGCTCCGGGAATCGGTGCCATGTTTCCGGCGGCATGTTTCCGGCGCCTGGCAGATCTGCCCCTGGATGAATCGGGTGCGGTCGAAAAGACTGGCGTTGTCCCGATCGTCCGTCAAGGGAAGGGAATGGATCCCATGTCCTGGAGTTCCTGGGAGACACGGCGCCGACACGCCGTCACGTGGGGCCGGCACGCCTTCGGCACCACCCCCTCGCGCGACGCCCGGCGCCTCGCGTGCGCGTGGCTAGCGGCCCACGACTGCGACGGCGAGGTCATCGCGTGTGCCGGGCTCGTCGTGGCGGAACTGGCCGCCAACTCCGCCGAACACGGCGGGCGCCTGGACGCGCTGTGCCTCGACGTCTTCCCTTCGGAGCCCCGCGCTCCGGGCAGCCTGATCGTCGGCGTCTACGACCTCGGCCGGGACCACCCCTTCCACGCGGGCGGGCGCCGGCTCCCCGGCGAGGGGCTGCGGGAGCGGGGGCGCGGCCTCGGCATCGTCGCCGCCCTCAGCCTGGAGTGCGGGGCGGCCCGGCTCCACGACGGCCACCAGCACGTCTGGTGCCGTCTGGCCGTGCCCCCTCGCTAGGCGGCCGGACCCGGTGGCGGCCCCGGAGTGCGCGGCTGCGGCTGATCCACCGTCACGGCCCCGGAGGCGGGTGCGCCCGCCTCCGGGCCGCTTCACCGGGACGGCTCCTGCGCGACGGCCTTCACGTCGTCCGTCCGAACCGGCCTCTGGCCACGCACACCATCGAGAACCCGCCGAGGACCAGCAGCGCGGCTCCCAGGAGCGGGTTCGCCCTCCCGTACAGGGACTGGCTGATCGTGTCGTAGAGGAAGTGCGCCAGCGCGAACGGCCAGAGGACCCTGTACCGGCGGTAGACGAACAGGAGGCCTCCCGCCCAGATCACGGCCTGGGCCAGGAACTGGACGCCGTAGTACAGGTGGAAGGGCAACCGCAGGGCGACCAGGACCGCCAGCTGGGCCGGCCACGGCCACCGCATGCGGGTCATGACGGCGACCGGGAGGGCGAGCAGCAGGGCTTCCTCCACGACTCCGGCCGTCGCGGACCAGAGCAGGATCCTGCCCGTGCCCATACCGGTGTTCAGGACCTCCGAGGCCTTCGCGGACTCCGGCTGCGGGAGGAGGGCGAGGACGGCGAAGGCGATCCGCATCACCAGATAGGCCGCGGCCACCGCCACCAGGGAGCGGGCGGAGAACGCCTCCCTCCTGGGCGGAAGCCCCAGCTCGGTCCGGCTCAGCCCGAGCCGTCGACGGCCGACGAGGAAGGCGACCGCCGCCACGAGGACTCCGGAGTAGACCAATCCGTCGTAGACGTCGACGAACCAGCCGGGAAGCCGGTCCGCCCGCCCGGCCAGGGTGTAGAGGGCCGCCACCGTGGCGGCGCCGAAGGCGGCCAGGTAGCCGAGTCCCACCAGGCTCCAGGCCTGGACGGACCACCGCGGGCCGGGCCGGCCCGTGGGTGCCGGGTTTCCGTTGGCACAGCGATTCATCACGGCTCTCCGGCTGGGTGCAGGGTGAATTTCCCGAGTGGACGTCATGTTTTCACCGCCGCGCCGGAGGCAGCCAGGCGCAGAAATGCCGCCGGGCCGCAAGAACCCGCCACCGTTCCCGGCAGCACGATCGGCTGCGGGAAAACCGCAGGAATCGTGCGGGTTTCCACCGATGCCCCGCGTTCGTCCGCCGATGACGATCGGTTCGACGGTTCTCGCAAAACCGAAAGCCGAAATCCGAAAGCCGAGAACCGAGAACCGAGAAGCGAGAGACGAGAGACGACAGTCGGAAGACGGGGCCAGGCCCCAGGAGAGGACGTTCCCATGCCACCGGCCCGTTCCCGCACGTTCCCACCGCCCGGCCGCACCGGCGTCGAGCACCTCGTGCGACGCCGTCCCGTGCGACGCCGCCTCGCCCCGATCGTGGCCGTGGGCGCGGTCGCCGCGGTCCTGTCCCAGGTCCAGCCCCCGCCGGCGCAGGCCGCCGCCCGCGCGGACGGGCACCGGCCGGTCGTCTTCGTCCACGGGTGGAGCGGCAACCCGTCGACGTTCGACGACATGAAGAAGTACTTCCGCAGCGCCGGCTACACCGAGGACGAGCTCTTCGCCTGGGGCTACGACTCGATCAGGAAGGGGAACGAGGAGATCGCGGGCGAGCTCCGGAAGGTCGTCGAGGAGAAGGCGAGGACCTCGCCCGACGGGAAGGTCGACCTCGTCGCCCATTCCGTGACTCCTCCCCCGGCTGAAGCCGGGGGCTTCTCGCTAACCCTGGCGGGCGTTGCGACGGACAAGCCCTGCCCGTAGAACGTTGGTGGCTCCC
>NZ_JBHWGV010000135.1:0-25017 GCF_042732955.1 Kitasatospora sp. NPDC059747
CTGAGATGTTTATAAGAGACAGCCCGAAAGCCCACCCCGCACCCAAGCCCCGCGCAGCGGCCCCCATCCTTAACCCCCGCCCCGCGCAGCGCCCCCACACACAAAGAAGCGCCCCCTCCCCAACCCAAAAGGTCAGAAAGGGGACGCCCCCAAAGGCCCTGCTACAACCTCAGTTGTCGCCGTCCTCGTCGATCAGGAAGCCCCGCATCGGCGCCGGAGCCTGCTGCATCGGCTGCGGCGGCTGCGGACGGACCGCCGCCATCGGCTGGGTCATCCCGGCCGGCTGCATCTGCGGCGCCCCGGTGCTGCCACCGGCCGACGGACCGCCGAAGCTCGGCGCCGGCGGGTTGCCGCCGAAGGAGCTCTGCCCGCCGAAGGACGGCGTGCTGCCACCGAAGGACGGCTGGTTCCCACCGAAGGACGTCCCACCGGAGGTCATCGCACCGGCACCGGCCGGAGCCATCGACGAGGCCGCCGGCGGCAGCGACGCGGTGGCGGGGATCCGCGGCGGGGCGAGCGAGTCGTCGGCCTGCGACTCCAGCTGACGGAGCTGGGTCTCCAGGTACGACTTCAGGCGGGTGCGGTACTCGCGCTCGAACGCCCGCAGGTCCTCGACCTTGCGCTCCAGCGTGGCCCGCGCGGACTCCAGCGACCCCATCGCGACGCGGTGCTTCTCCTGCGCGTCCCGCTCCAGGGCGTCGGCCTTGGCACGGGCGTCGCGCTCCAGGCCCTCGGCCCGGCTGCGCGCCTCGCCGACGATCTTGTTGGCCTCGGAGCGGGCCTCGGAGATCGCCTGGTCGGCGGTCTGCTGAGCGAGCGCCAGGACGCGCGCGGCGCTGTCGCCACCGGGACCCTGCTGCTGCATCGGGCCGCCGAGCGGGCCGCCCATCTGCTGCTGCGGGCCGCCCATGGGGCCGCCCATCGGCTGCATCTGCTGCTGGCCCATGCCCTGACCCATGCCCTGACCCTGGCCCATGCCCTGGCCCATGCCCTGGCCCATGCCCTGACCCTGGCCCATGCCCTGACCCTGGCCCATGCCCTGACCCATCGGGTTGCCCATGGGCTGCGGGCCGCCGGGGCCGCCCATCGGCTGGAGCATCTGACCGCCCATCGGCTGGACCAGCTGCTGCTGGCCGCCCATGGTCTGGTTCATCTGCTGCTGGCCGGGGCCGGCCGGGAGCTGCGGGGCGCCCGAGGGCAGACCGAGGGGCTGGTTGCCCATCTGCTGCTGCGGACCACCCGGGCCCATCTGCTGCGGACCGCCGGGTCCCATCTGCTGCGGGCCGCCCGGGCCCATCTGCTGGGGACCGCCGGGGCCCATCTGCTGCGGGCCGCCCGGACCCTGCTGGCCGGGGACCGGCGGGCCGGATATGGCGGCCGGAACGGGCGCGCCGGGACGGGAGTCCTGCGGCGGTTCCTTCCGCATGTTGGCCTGGTTCTGCGCGGCGGCGCGAGTCGCGGCGGCCAGCTTGGCGCGCAGGTCCTCGTTCTCGCGGAGCAGGCGGGTCAGCTCCGCCTCGACCTCGTCGAGGAAGGCATCGACCTCGTCCTCGTCATAGCCTTCGCGCAGGCGGACGGTCGTGAACTGCTTGTTCCGAACGTCCTCGGGGGTCAATGGCATCTCTTCACCTCAACGTGATCGTCGGCACACCGGCATCCTGTCGCATCGGTCACCTACGACTAGGGCCGCACAAGCGAGATCAGGACATACACAATGATCATCAGTACGAAGAAGGACAGGTCGAGCGCCACGCCCCCGAGACGCAACGGCGGGATGAACCGCCGAAGAAGCTTGAGCGGCGGATCCGTGACAGTGTACGTGGCCTCCAGGACCAGGACCATGGCCTTGCCGGGCCGCCACGAACGCGCGAACTGGAAGACCCAGTCCATCACCAGCCGCACAAGCAGGAACACCAGGAAGACGGTCAGGGCGTAATAGGCCACCGCCCACACGATCTCCATCGCGTTTCCCTCTCCCCGGTCCCGGGCCCTGGGGCCCGCTGCCTGTCGCCTGTCGCTAACCCACTGTTGATCAGATCCACACGTAAAGTCGTGGCCGGGTCAGCTCTGGTTGAAGAACCCACCCTCGGCGATCCGAGCCTTGTCCTCCGCCGTGACATCGACGTTAGCAGGAGACAGCAGGAACACCTTCTGCGTCACGCGCTCGATACTGCCGTGCAGACCGAAGACGAGTCCAGCGGCGAAGTCTACGAGTCGCTTCGCATCGGTGTCGTCCATCTCGGTGAGATTCATGATCACGGGGGTGCCGCCGCGGAACTGTTCCCCGATGGTACGGGCCTCGTTGTAGGTCCGCGGGTGCAGCGTGGTGATGCGGTAGGGCTCTCGTTCGTTCACTACCTTGGGCATGATCACCGGGGCGCTCTTCTCCAGATTGTGGCGGCGTTCGGGTGTGATGGACGACACTGGCGCCATCCTCGGGGTCTCCTGCCGGATCGGGACCGCGGCCGGCACCGGCTGCGGGGTGATCGAGGAGACCGGGGCGGGCGCCGCGGCCGGCCGGGGAATGTCCTCCGTCCGCGCCCCCGTTCGAATCGGCTCGGGGTCCGCGTCGTAGTCGTCGTCGGGGTCGTACCCCTGGCCGTCGTACGTCTCGTCCTCCACGAGGCCGAGGTAGACCGCCATCTTGCGCATCGCGCCGGCCATGCTCCTGTCTCCTCCGCTCGGTGGTTCGGCGGCCAGGGCCAGTCGCCCTGCCTGCGGATTCCGCGACGGTCCGCCCGCGACAGCCCGTCAGATCGACGGATGGTCAGATTTCGTGAATAAGTGGCGGGGGCCGCGGAGCTGCGATCCACGGTTCACTAGCGCGCTGAAAAGCTGCTAGTTTCTGTCCTATTTTGTCCTGCAGTCTGATCTACTTACTCGGTGACGTTACCTGAGGGGTGACCTCACTCCGAGTACCGCCGTTCCGACGCGCACGTGTGTCGCTCCGGCGGCAATCGCCTGCTCAAGGTCGCCGCTCATCCCTGCGGAAACCATGGTGGCAGCAGGATGGGCCGCCCGTACGGCGGTTGCGATTTCCGCCAGCCGATCGAAGGCCCGGGCCGGGTCCCCCGCGAGCGGGCCGGCGAGCGGAGCGACCGTCATCACACCGTCCAGCCGCAGCCCGGGCGCGGCGGCGATGGCGTCGGCCAGTTCGGCGACGTCCGCCGGGGCGACCCCGGCCCGGTGCGCGCCTTCTTCCCCCGCGGCGGAGCCGCCGCTCGACACACCCTTCTCCAGCGCCACCTGCACCAGGCAGCCGAGCTCCGGCCGCTCCGACTTGAGCACCGCTGCGGAGAGCGACTCCACGAGCCGCAACCGGTCCACCGAGTGCACGTGGTTCGCGTACCGCACGACCGACCGGACCTTGTTCGTCTGCAGCTGTCCGACGAAGTGCCAGTCAAGAGGAAGGTTTCTGCACTGCTCCGCCTTGGGCGCGGCGTCCTGGTCGCGGTTCTCCGCGACGTCCGTCACACCCAGCCCGGCCAGCAGTGCGCTGTCCTCCGCGGGATAGGTCTTGGTGACGACGATCAGCGTGACCTCGCGACGGTCCCGCCCGGCCGCGGCACACGCGTCGGCGATCCGGCGCTCGACCACGTCGAGGTTGGTGCCGAGTTCCTCGTAGCGGGCCCGCTGGCCCTCCGTCAGTGCCGACGCGAAATCCGCGCCGCCCGGGAACGGTCCGTAGATGTCGTTCGTCATCAGTGATCAGAGCCCAACCAGACGTAGCTCGCGAGCCGCCCCGTGCGCTGCTCGCGGCGATAGGAGTAGTGATCGGCGGATTCGAGGGTGCAGACCGGTGATCGCACCACCTCGGTGACCCCCGCGGCGGCCAGCTGGGCCACCACTCCTTCCGGCACGTCCAGGGCCGGTGTCCCCCAGGACGTCTCGGCGAAGGCGGCGGGCACCACCGCGGCGACTTCGGCACGCAGTTCGGCGGGCACCTCGTAGCAGCGGCCGCACACCGCGGGACCGGTGGCGGCGACGATCCGGCCGGGCTCGGCACCCAGCTCCGTCATCGCCCGGACGACCGCGGGCACCACCCCGGCCGCGAGGCCGGGGCGTCCGGCATGGGCCGCGCCCACGACCCCCGCCACCGGGTCGGCCAGCAGCACCGGCGTGCAGTCGGCGGTCAGCACCGCGAGCGCGAGCGGCCGGTCCGTGACCACCGCGTCGACCGTCGGGGCCTCCCCGGCCGGCTGCCGCTCCGTCACCACCGCCACGTCGGCGCCGTGCACCTGGTTCATCCAGACCACGTCGGCCGGGTTCAGCCCCACCCCGCGGGCGGCGAGCGCCCGGTTCTCCCGGACGGCCTCCGGGTCGTCCCCGACCGCGCCGCCGAGGTTCAGCTCCCCGTACGGCGAAGTGCTCACCCCGCCCCACCTGTCGGTGAAGGCGAAGTGAGCACCATCGCGTACGGCGTGATCGATCACTTAAGGAAGTCCGGCACGTCGAGCTCCTCGGCCGGGCTCTCCACGAACGGCTGGCGGGCCGGCTGCACCTGCGGCGGCACCGGGGCGGCGGTCGCGGTGGCCGGGGTCTCGGTCGAGCGGGACGGCGCGGGCGAGTCGCCCTCGGAGCGGGACGTCACCGAGCCGATGCCCCCGTACGACGGCCGGGAGGCCGGGCGCTCCGGGGCGGCCGGCGGCGTGGCCGGGGCGGCGGGGGTGGACTTGACGACCGGGTCGCGGACGATCGCCGGCGGCTGCCCGCCGTCGAAGCCGGCCGCGATGACGGTGACCCGCACCTCGTCGCCGAGCGCGTCGTCGATGACCGCACCGAAGATGATGTTGGCCTCGGGGTGCGCGGCCTCGCTGACCAGCTGGGCCGACTCGTTGATCTCGAACAGGCCGAGGTCCGAGCCGCCGGAGATGGAGAGCAGCACGCCGCGGGCGCCGTCGATCGAGGCCTCCAGCAGCGGCGAGGAGATCGCCATCACGGCCGCCGCCTTGGCGCGGTCCTCGCCGCGGGCCGAGCCGATGCCCATGAGCGCCGAACCGGCCTCCGACATGACGGACTTGACGTCGGCGAAGTCGAGGTTGATCAGGCCCGGGGTGGTGATCAGGTCGGTGATGCCCTGGACGCCGGAGAGCAGGACCTGGTCGGCCGAGCGGAACGCGTCGAGCACGCTGACCTGGCGGTCCGAGATGGACAGCAGCCGGTCGTTGGGGATGACGATGAGGGTGTCGACCTCTTCGCGCAGGCTCGCGATGCCGTCCTCGGCCTGGTTCGCGCGCCGCCGGCCCTCGAAGGTGAAGGGGCGGGTGACCACGCCGATGGTGAGCGCGCCGAGCGAGCGGGCGATGTTGGCGACGACGGGCGCGCCGCCCGTGCCCGTGCCACCGCCCTCGCCCGCGGTCACGAAGACCATGTCGGCCCCCTTGAGGACCTCCTCGATCTCCTCGCGGTGGTCCTCGGCGGCCTTGCGGCCGACCTCGGGGTTGGCGCCGGCGCCGAGGCCCCGGGTGAGTTCACGGCCCACATCGAGCTTGACGTCGGCGTCGCTCATGAGGAGGGCCTGCGCATCGGTGTTGATCGCGATGAACTCGACGCCCTTGAGACCGACCTCGATCATCCGGTTGATGGCGTTGACACCACCGCCGCCGATACCGACGACCTTGATGACTGCGAGGTAGTTCTGCGGTGCTGCCACGTCGAAGGCCTCTCGCCTCGAATTTCCGGGTCGGCGAGGCCCGGTGAGAGCCGTACCGACGGATGTCGATGGGTAGGGAGCCTGGTTTCTGACGCAATGTCCGAAATGCCGACCGCCGACCCCAACCCTAAACTTGACCTTTAGGGTTAGTCCTGTGCCTCCGTCACATCACCAGGGGACACAGTCTGGTGACACAGGACACTAGGTGGCTCCGGGCACGCGTTTCAACGAACACGCCGAGCTTCCCTTTTTCTTTTGAGCCTATGTGATCATCGGCCGGCATATGAAACCGGGGTGACCACCAAGGGTCGGGCCGACACTCCGAAGCGTCAACCCCACCCCCAGGAACAGAACCTACCGGATCATCCGGACACCGCCGGCGCGTCCGGCGCACTCACGTCGTAGTTCGTGCCCTTCTGAGCCAGCAGGGCCACCAGGACCCGGGCCTTCCGGTCGTTCTGCTCCGGACTCCCCCAGCGCACCGTCGCACCCCCGTTGAGCTGCAGCTCGATGTCGTCGTACGAGTGCACGAGCAGCGCCCCGGCCCGCTGGGCGACGTCGGACGGCAGCCCGGCGGCCACGGCCACCGCTCCCTGCACCAACTGCGCACGGGAGATCACCCCGTCCGCGTCCTTCGCCTGCTGACTGGGCCGCAGTTCCACCACCGGTACCCCGGCGGGCGGGGCCGCCTCGGTGGCGAAGCTCACGCCGCCGGCGTCCACCTGGGTGAACTGACCGTCGTCGCCCTTGACGGCGGCCACCGCCTTGCGCTGGGTGACCTTCACCTGGAGCGTGTGCGGCCAGCCCCGCCAGACCTCCGCCCCGGCCACCCGCGGGATCGCCTCGACCCGCCGCTGGGCGGCGTCCAGGTCCACCCGGGCCAGCGGGCCGTCGCCGAGCCCGCCGATCGCGGCGCGGACCTGGTCCGCCGTCAGCTTGTCGTCGGTGGCGCCCTGCACGGCGACGTCCCGCACGTCCAGGAGCGAGGAGAAGAAGACCACCCAGGCCAGCACGCCGACCACCGCGGCACCGAGCACGCCCAGCACCACGAAGCCCCGCCGGGAGAGCCGGAGCCGGGGAGCGTGCTCCTCGGCCTCCAGCTCCTCCTCCAGGGGGTCGGCGAGCCGGCCGTCAACCACGGCGGCGGCCGCCGCGGGCGGCCTCGATGGCCTCGTAGACCATGCCGACCAGCAGTTCGTCGGCGTCCCGGCGGCCGAACTCGGCCGCGGCCCGGCTCATGTCCCACAGCTTCTGCGGGTCGGTCAGGACCGGCAGGACGTTCTGCAGCACCCAGTCCGGGGTCAGCTCGGCGTCGTCCACCAGCAGGCCGCCGCCCGCCTTGACCATCGGCTGGGCGTTCAGCCGCTGCTCGCCGTTGCCGATCGGCAGCGGGACGAACGCGGCGGGCAGCCCGACGGCCGCGAGCTCGGCCACCGTCATGGCCCCGGCCCGGCAGAGCATCAGGTCGGCCGCGGCGTAGGCGAGGTCCATCCGGTCGACGTACGGCACCGGGCGGTACGGCGGCATCCCGGGGATGTCGTTGACCTGCGGCAGCTCGTTCTTCGGCCCCACGGCGTGCAGGATCTGCACCCCGTACTGCTGGAGGCGCGGGGCGATCGCGGTGACCGTCTCGTTGAGCCGGCGCGCGCCCTGGGAGCCGCCGGAGACGAGCAGGGTGGGCAGCCGCTGGTCGAGGCCGAAGTACTGCCGGGCCTCCGGGCGGGCCGTGTTCCGGTCCAGGGTCGCGATCGTGCGGCGCAGCGGGATGCCGATGTACCGGGAGTCGCGCAGCTTGCTGTCCGGGGTGGAGACGGCGACGAAGTCGGTGTAGCGGGCGCCGATCTTGTTGGCCAGGCCCGGGCGGGCGTTGGCCTCGTGCACCACGATCGGCACGCCGGCGCGCTTGGCGGCCAGGTAGGCCGGCATGGCGACGTAGCCGCCGAAGCCGACCACGGCGTCGGCGTTGACCCGCTCGATGATCTCCTGGGCGGCGCGGACGGTGCCGCGCAGCCGGCCCGGGACGGTGATCAGCTCGGGGGTGGGCTTGCGGGGCAGCGGGACGGCCGGGATGAGCTCCAGCTGGTAGCCGCGCTCGGGCACCAGCCGGGTCTCCAGCCCCTTCTCGGTGCCCAGGGCGGTGATCCCGATGGACGGGTCGTGCCTGCGGAGGGCGTCCGCGAGGGCCATGGCCGGCTCGATGTGACCGGCGGTCCCCCCGCCGGCGAGTACGACATGCACCGAAATTCACCGCTCCCTGCGTGCCGGCCCGGGGGCCGGGCGCGCTGTGGTTCGTCGTCGTGGCAGCACCCGGGCCAGTCGTCTCCTGATCCGGGAGTTCTTGCTCCGGGCGGCCAGGGCCGCCTTCGCGCCGGAGGTGCTGCGTGCCAGGCAGAGCAGCACTCCGATCGCGCACATGGCCGACAGCATGGCGGAACCGCCGTAGGAGAACAGCGGGAGCGGGACGCCCGCGATCGGCAGCAGTCCCAGTGCCGACCCCAGGTTGATCACGGCCTGGGCCATGATCCACGTGGTGGCGGCTCCCGCGGCGTACCTGACGAAGGGGTCCTTCGTACCGATGGCCACACGGATACCCGCGTAGCCTAGTGCCGCGAAGAGACCGATCACCGACAGCGTCCCCACCAGACCGAGTTCCTCGCCGGTCGCGGCGAAGATGAAGTCGGTGTGCGCCTCGGGCAGCTGGCCCCACTTCTCGACGCCGGCGCCGAGGCCGGTGCCGAAGCCGCCGCCGAGGGCGAACGAGTAGACGCCGTGCAGGGCCTGGAAGCAGGCACCGTCCGGGTCGAGCTTGGTGATCCCGATGCAGCCGAGGCGTTCCGCCCGGTGCGGGACGGTGACCACCAGGGCGGTGCAGACGACGACGGCCACGCCGAGGGTGGCCACGAACAGCCGCAGCGGTGCGCCGACCATCCAGAGCAGCGCGAACAGCATGGCCACCAGGATCATCGAGGTGCCCATGTCACCGCCGAGCATGATCAGCGCGAGCAGCAGCAGGGCGCCCGGCACGAGCGGCACGAGCAGGTGCTTCCAGGAGGTGAGGGTGCCGGCCTTCTGCTTGCGGGCGAGCAGGTCGGCGCCCCACAGGACGAGCGCGAACTTGGCGAACTCGGAGGGCTGGAACTGGAAGAAGCCGAAGTCCAGCCAGTTCTGGTTGCCGTTGATCCGCACCCCGATGCCGGGCACGGCGACCAGCGCGAGCGCGCCGATCACGCCGAACATCACCGGGTAGACGACCACCCGCAGCACCGCCACCGGGACGGCCGCGATGCCGACCAGCAGGACGAGGCCGAGGATGGCCGCGATCAGCTGCTTGAGGAAGTAGTACTGCGCGGTGTGGTGCTGGTTCAGGGCCAGGATCTGCGAGGCCGAGAAGACCATCATGAGGCCGAGCACGACCAGCAGCAGCGTGGTGCCGACGATCAGCAGGTAGGGCGTCAGCGGCCGGTCCAGCCAGTACCGCACCCGGGCGCGGAAGGCGCTCAGGCGGCCCAGTGGACCGGCCGACTTGTACTTCGTGGTGGTGGCGGAGATCACGCGCCACGGATCGGCCGCGGCCTGCTCCCGCACGCCCGAATCCGCCCTGCCCTGCCCCGCCAACTCCCCGCTCGCTCTCTTCGTACGGACGCCCTCGCGGGGCCCGGCTACCCGCCCGCCAGCTCCCGGACGGAGGCGGCGAAGAGGTCGCCGCGCTCGCCGTAGTTGGTGAACATGTCCATCGACGCGCAGGCCGGGGCCAGGAGCACCGTGTCACCCGGCTGGGCGAGCGACGCGGCCGTCCGGACCACCTCGGTCATCGCCACCGCGCCAGTCTGGCCCTCGGCCGCCTCGATCACCGGGACATCCGGCGCGTGTCGGGCGAGCGCCTCCCGGATCAGCGCGCGGTCCTCGCCGATGAGCACGGCGGCCCGCAGCCGCTCGGCCGCGCCCTGGACGAGGTCGTCGAAGGTCGCGCCCTTGGCGAGGCCGCCGGCGATCCAGACGATCGGCCGGTAGGCGGCCAGCGAGGCCGCGGCGGCGTGGGTGTTGGTGGCCTTGGAGTCGTCGATGTACGTGACCCCGTCGACCACGGCGACCTCGGCGATCCGGTGGGCGTCCGGACGGAAGGCCCGCAGGCCCTCCCGGACGGCCTTCGGCTCGACCCCGTAGGCCCGCGCCAGCGCCGCCGCCGCGAGGGCGTTGGCGATGTTGTGCGGGGCCGGCGGGTTGACGTCCTCGACGGAGCCCAGCTCGGCGGCGCTCTTGGCCCGGTCGGGCACGAACGCGCGGTCGACCAGCAGTCCGTCCACGACGCCGAAGTTCGACGGGCCGGGGGCGCCGAGGCCGAAGCCGATCGCCCGGCAGCCCTCCTCGACGTCGGCCTCGCGGACCAGCGCCTCGGTGGCCGGGTCGGCCAGGTTGTACACGCAGGCGACGACGTTGCCCTCGTAGATCCGGCCCTTGTCGGCGGCGTACGCCTCCATCGAGCCGTGCCAGTCGAGGTGGTCGGGCGCCAGGTTGAGCACGGCCGCCGAGTGCGGGCGCAGCGAGGGCGCCCAGTGCAGCTGGTAGCTGGAGAGCTCGACCGCGAGGACGTCGTACGGCTCGTCGGCGAGCACCGCGTCCAGCACCGAGACGCCGACGTTGCCGACGGCGGCGGTGCGCTTGCCGGCCGCGGTGAGGATCGAGGCGAGCATCTGGACGGTGGTGGTCTTGCCGTTGGTGCCGGTGACGGCCAGCCAGGGGGCGGGTTCGCCGGTGGCGGGCAGCGGCCTGCGCAGCCGCCAGGCGAGCTCGACGTCGCCCCAGACCTCGACGCCGGCCAGGTCGGCGGCGGCGAACAGCGGGCTGTTCGGCGGCCAGCCGGGCGAGGTGACGACCAGCCGGGTGTCCTCGGGCAGGCTCGCGCCGTCGCCGAGGCGCACGGTGATGCCCTGGGCCTCCAGTTCGGCGGCGCGGGCCTTCAGGCCCTCGCCGCTGCCGCCGTCGACCACGGTGACGTGGGCGCCGAGGCCGTGCAGGACGCGCGCGGCGCTGATGCCCGAGACGCCGAGCCCGGCGACGACGACGGGCAGGGCCTTCCACTGCGTCCCGGTGAATCGGGGTTCGGTCATCCGGTCACCCATCCCGCGTAGAAGAGGCCGAGGCCGACGGCGACGCAGAGGCCCTGGATGATCCAGAAGCGGACCACGATCAGGACTTCGGTCCAGCCCTTGAGTTCGAAGTGGTGCTGCAGCGGTGCCATCTTGAAGACGCGCTTGCCGGTCATCCGGAAGGAGCCGACCTGGATGATCACCGACAGGGTGATGATCACGTAGAGGCCGCCGAGCAGCGCGAGCAGGAGCTCGGTGCGCGAGCAGATGGCCAGGCCCGCGAGGGCGCCGCCGAGGGCGAGCGAGCCGGTGTCGCCCATGAAGATCTTGGCGGGCGAGGTGTTCCACCAGAGGAAGCCGAAGCAGGAGCCCATCAGGGCGGAGGCGACGACGGCGAGGTCCAGCGGGTCGCGGACGTCGTAGCAGTTGGCGGTCGCGGTGATCGCGTAGGCGCAGCTCTGGGTGTACTCCCAGATGCCGATGAAGGTGTAGGCGCCGAAGACCATGACCGACGCGCCGGTGGCGAGGCCGTCCAGGCCGTCCGTCAGGTTCACGCCGTTGGACATCGCCGCGATCATGAAGTACGCGAAGATGACGAACAGGACCGGGCCGACCGCCCACTTGAAGTCCCGGACGAAGGACAGGCTCTGGGACGCCGGGGTGAGCCCGCGGTCGTCCTGGAACTGCATCGCCAGGACCGCGAAGCCGAGGCCGACGATCGACTGGCCGGCCAGCTTGGCCTTGGCCCGCAGACCGAGCGAGCGGCGCTTGACGACCTTGATGTAGTCGTCCAGGAAGCCGACCAGGCCGAGGCCCGCGGTCAGGAAGAGCACCAGCAGCCCGGAGACGGTCGGGCTCTCGCCCGTTATCGCCTTGGTCGCGAAGTAGGCGATGAGCGTCGCCAGGATGAAGGCGATGCCGCCCATGGTGGGCGTGCCCTTCTTGCTGTGGTGCGCCTTCGGGCCGTCGTCGCGGATGTACTGGCCGTAGCCGTGCTTGGCGAGCAGCTTGATCAGCGCCGGGGTGCCGAGCAGCGACAGGACCAGGCCGATCATGCCGGAGAAGAGGATCTGCTTCATCACTCGGCCGCACCGTCCGCGAGGAGGGCCTCGGCCACCTTCTCCAGCCCCACCGAACGGGACGCCTTCACCAGGACCACATCCCCCGGCCGAAGCTGACTGCGCAGCAGTTCGACCGCCGCGTCCGCGTCGGACACCAGCACCGACTCCTCACCCCACGAACCTTCGTTCCTCGCGCCCAGTTCCATGCAGGCCGCCTCGCGTCCGCCGACCGCCACCAGCTTGGTGACGTCCAGCCGCACCGCGAGCCGCCCGATGGCGTCGTGCTCGGCCAGGCTGTCCTCGCCGAGCTCCCGCATCTCGCCGAGCACCGCCCAGGTGCGGCGGCGCTCCGGGCCGCGGCCCCCCATCGAGACCAGCGCCCGCAGCGCGGCCCGCATCGAGTCGGGGTTCGCGTTGTAGGCGTCGTTGACGACGGTGACACCATCGGCCCGGTCGACGACCTCCATGCGCCAGCGGGACAGCGCACCCGCCTCGCCCAGGGCTGCCGCGGCGTCGTCGACGGACATCCCGAGCTCCACCGCCACCGCGGCGGCGGCGAGGGCGTTCGAGACGTGGTGCTCACCGTACAGGCGCAGCTGTACGGGCGCGGAACCGGCCGGGGTGGTGAGCGTGAACGATGGCCGTCCGGTGGCGTCCAGGCGAACGTCGGTCGCCCGGACGTGGGCGTCCGGGGACTCGCCGAACAGGACGACCCTGGCCTTGGTCCTGGCCGCCATCGCGCGGACCAGCCGGTCGTCGGCGTTGAGGATCGCGGCGCCGTCCGCGGGCAGCGCCTCGACCAGCTCGCCCTTGGCCTCGGCGATCTTCTCCTGCGAGCCGAACTCGCCGACGTGCGCGGTGCCGACGTTCAGCACCAGGCCGATCCGGGGCGGGGTGATGGAGGTGAGGTACTCGATGTCGCCCTTGTGCCGGGCGCCCATCTCCATGACCAGGTGCCGGGTGCCGGGCTCGACCCGCAGCGCGGTCATCGGGTGCCCGATCTCGTTGTTGAGCGAGCCGGGCGGGTAGACGGTGTCGCCGAGGCGCTGGAGCAGCTGGGCGATCAGGTCCTTGGTGCTGGTCTTGCCGGCCGAGCCGGTCAGTGCGACCACGGTGGTGGCCTCGGCGCGGGCCACGACGGCGCGGGCCAGCTTGCCGAGGGCGTCCACGACGCTGTCGACCAGGACGGCGGGCACGCCGACCGGCCGGGAGGCCAGCACCGCGACGGCGCCGGCCCCGACCGCGGTGGCCGCGTAGTCGTGGCCGTCCACGTGCTCGCCGACGAAGGCCGCGAACAGCCCGCCGGGCAGCACCTTCCGGGAGTCGACCTCGACCGGGCCGGTCACCGGGGTGGCGGGGTCGGCGCCGTCCAGGGTGCCTCCGACGGCTGCGGCCACCTCGGCGAGGGTCAGTGCGATCACTGCTGCTCTACTCCTCGGTCGCCCCGGGCGGCCGTGGTCTGCGTGATGGATTCCCGCAGCACCTCCCGGTCGTCGAAGGGGCGGATCTCGTCTCGTACGTACTGGCCAAGTTCGTGGCCCTTGCCGGCCACCAGCACGGTGTCGCCGGCGTGCGCGCGGGCCACCGCGAGGCGGATTGCCTCGGCCCGGTCGGGGACGACCAGGACGTCGCCGCGTTCGGCCTCGGGGACCGCGGCGGCGCCGCCGAGCATGCTGGCGAGGATCGCCAGCGGGTCCTCGCTGCGCGGGTTGTCGCTGGTCAGCAGGGCGGTGTCGGCGAGCCGGGCGGCGATGTCGCCCATCGGGCCGCGCTTGTGCGGGTCGCGGTCGCCGCCGCAGCCGACGACGACGTGCAGCCGACCCTTGGTGACCTCGCGCAGCGAGGCGAGGACGGCGCGCAGGGCGTCCGGCTTGTGCGCGTAGTCGACGACGGCGACGAACGGCTGTCCGGCGTCCACCCGCTCCAGCCGGCCCGGCACGCCGGGTACGGCGGCGACGCCCGCGACGGCCCGGTCCAGCGGCAGTCCGGCGGAGACCAGGACGGTGATCGCGGCGAGCGCGTTGGCCACGTTGAACGGGCCGGGCAGCGGCACGGAGGCGTCGGCCTCGGCGCCGTCGGGGCCGAGCACCCGGAAGGTGGAGCCGACCGGGCCGAGCTGGACGTCGACCGCGCGCCAGTCGGCGCCGGGGTCGCCGGCGGCGGAGAAGGTGGCCACCGGGATCTTCGCCTCGGCGGCCAGCCGGCGGCCGTACTCGTCGTCGACGTTGACCACTCCGCGACGGGACTTGCCGGGCTGGAAGAGCCGGGCCTTCGCCTGGAAGTAGTCCTCCATGTCCGGGTGGAAGTCGAGGTGCTCCGGCGTGAGGTTGTTGAACAGGGCGACGTCGTACGTCACCCCGTCGGTGCGGCCGAAGACGAGGGCGTGGCTGGAGACCTCCATGGTCACCGCGTCGGCGCCGCGCTCGGCCATCACGCCGAGGATCGCGTGCAGGTCGGTGGCCTCGGGGGTGGTCCGCTCGCTCTTGATCCGCTCGGTGCCGACCCGCATCTCGACGGTGCCGATCACCCCGGGGCTGCGGCCGGCGCCGCGCAGGCCGCCCTCGACCAGGTAGGAGGTGGTGGTCTTGCCGTTGGTGCCGGTCAGGCCGAGCATCAGCAGCCGCTCGGACGGGTGCCCGTAGACGATCGCGGCCAGCTCGCCCATCCGGGCCCGCGGCCGGTCGACGACCAGCAGCGGCAGGCCGGTGGGGGCGGCCAGCTCGGCGCCCGCCGGGTCGGTGAGCACGGCCACCGCGCCGGCGTCCGCGGCCTTGGCCGCGAAGGCCGCGCCGTGGTGGTTGGCGCCGGGGAAGGCCACGTACACGTCGCCCGGGCGCACCGCGCGGGAGTCGTGGGTGACGCCGGTGACGGCACCGCCTTCGACGGGCGGCAGGCCCAGCCGGCCGGCCAGCTCGGCGAGCGGCAGGGCGGCGGCCTCGGCCGGGCGGGGCGGACTCACGGTGGTTTGATCGGGTTTCGGCACGGCGGGAAGGCTATCCGCCGAAGGGTGCCCAGGGCCAAACCGGCCCTGCGCCGCGCCGCCGGCCGGCCCGGCCAGCTCGTTGCTCATGCTCGTTCACGGCTTCCAGTCGACGGGCAGGTTGGGTGCCTCGCTGTTGCTCGGCGGGACCTGGAGGGTCTTGAGGGTGAACTCCATCACCTGCTTGAACACCGGGCCGCACAGCTGGCCGCCGAAGTGGCCGTTGACCGGGCCCTGGAGGGTACAGGAGACGGTCACCCGGGGGGCCTCCGCCGGGGCGAAGCCGATGAAGGAGGCGGTGTAGCCGTCGTAGCCGACGCCGTTGGCCGCGCCGCGGTTGGCGGTGCCGGTCTTGCCGGCGACGCGGTAGCCGGGGATGGCGGCCTTGCCGCCGGTGCCCTGCTCGTCGTCGACGACGGACTCCAGCATCTGGGTGAGGGTCTTGGCGGTCTGGTCGCTGACCACCCGGGTCTGCTCGCCCGGCGCGGTCGGGGTGTACTTGCCGTCCGGGCTGGTGATGCCCTGGACGATGCTGGGCGCCACCCGGACGCCGCCGTTGGCGATGGTCGAGTACACCGACGTGGCCTGCAGCGCGTTCATCTGCAGCGGGCCCTGGCCGAAGGAGATGTTGTACTTCTCCGAGGCGACCAGGTCCTCCGGCTTCTTGAGCTTGCCGGCCGTCTCGCCGGGGAAGTTCAGGCCGGTCGGCTGGGCCACGCCGAACTTGCGCATGTAGCCGTCCAGCACCTGGTTGGCCTTCAGCTGGTCGCCGTCGCCGAGGGTCTCGATCGCCTCGATGGTGCCGATGTTGGAGGACTTGGCGAGCACCCCGGCCAGGGTCAGGTACCAGTCGCCGTGCGGGACGTCGTCCTTGAACTGCTGTCCGGCCCGGACCAGGTTGCCGGGCACGGTGACCTTGGTGTCCCAGCTGGCCTTGCCGGAGTCCAGGACGGCGGCCAGGCTCATCAGCTTCGCGGTGCTGCCCGGCTCGTAGGCGTCGACCAGGGCGGGATTGCCCATCTGGGACTGCTTGGCGAGGCTCAGGTCGTTCGGGTTGAAGCCGGGCGCGGTGGCCATCGCGAGGACCTGGCCGGTCTTCACGTCCTGGACGACGACGTAGCCCTTCTCCGCGCCGGAGTTGGCCACCTGGTCGGTGATCGCCCGCTGGGCGGCCCACTGGATGTCCCGGTTGATGGTCAGCTTGACGTCGTTGCCGGGCACGGCGGCCTCCAGCGAGCCCCCGGCGGTGGGCACCAGCCGGCCGGCCGCCTGGGCGTAGCTGTTGTGGCCGTCCTTGCCGGCCAGCAGCTTCTGGTACTGCAGCTCCAGGCCGCCCGCGCCCTGCCCCTCGCCGTTGACGAAGCCGACCAGGTTGGCCGCCAGGCCGTCGGAGGGGTAGACCCGCTTCTGGGTCTCCTGGTTGAACACGCCGGCCAGCGGGTTGGCGCACTCGTTGTCGACCCGGGTGCGCCCGCCCTGCTCGGCGGGCTTGCCGAGCTGCCGCTTCTGGGCCTGGCAGGCACGCGAACCGGCCTGCTTCTCCAGGTTCGCCTTGAGCTCGCTGATCTGGCTCTTGGCGCCCGGGGTCTGCCGGGCGGCGAGCCGCTTGTAGCGGCTCTTGGGGGTGTGCAGGTCGGCGGCGATCTTCTCCTTGGGCACGCCGATGATCGGCGACAGCAGCGCCGCCGCCTGCTCGGGGGCGTCCGGGACGCCGGTGGCCTCCGGGGTGAACATCGCCGGGTCGGCGGTGATGTCGTACGCGTCGACGGTGGCCGCCAGGGCCACGCCGTCGGAGGACGTTATCGAGCCGCGCTCGGCGGTGATCGGGACGTTGAGGTAGCGGTTGGTGTTGGCGTCGGCGGCCAGCGCGTCGGCGTCCAGCAGCTGCAGCTGGACGAGCCGGCCCGCGAAGACGGAGAACACCAGCGACAGCACGACGGTGATCACCCGCAGCCGGCGCTTGGGCTCGGCCAGCTTGAGCGCCTTGGGGCGCTGCGGCGGACGGGACTTGGGGCGCGGCCGGGCCGCCGCCTGGGACCTGGCCGGCGGCCGGCCCTCGGGGCGGCGCTGCTGCGGGGCCCTCGGCGTCCGGGCGGCGGCGGCCTTCGCGGGCTGGCCCTTGGCGGGCTGCTTCGGCCGGGCCGGCTGCACCTTCGCGGGCTGCGGCTTGGCGGGCTGCGGCTTGGCGGGCTGGGCCTTCTTCGCCGCCTGCCCGCGCGGGGCCGCGCCCTTGGGCGCCGCCGGACGGCGCGGGTTGCCGGAGCCCCCGGCGGACGGCTGTCGCGGAGTGCTCATGCGCCCGCCTCGCTGCTCTCGGCAGGGGCATCCGCCCACCCGCACGTGTCGATGACGAGCTCGCTGCGCTCGCTCATGCGCCCGCCTCGCCGCTCTCGGTTCCGGTGTCCCGCGTGCTCCACCCGCTCATCGGGCCGCACCCCCCGTCGGCGAGGGCGCCGGGGCGCCCGGGTTGATCTGGACGACGGAGTCGCCCGCGGTCGCCGTCGGCGCCGGGGCGCTCGGCTGGGAGCTCGGCGCCGGCTGCTGCCTGGTCGGCCACGGCTCGGCCGTCGACCGCTTCACCGGCGGGCTGTCCTGCGCCGGGCCGGGCTTGCCGAGCACCTTGCCGCCGTTGCCCAGGTCCAGGAAGGCCATCCCGCCGGCCGGGATCATGCCGAGCTCGGCGGCCCGCCGGGCCAGCGCGTCCGGCGCGGAGTTCTGGTCGATCTGGTGCTGGAGGCTCTGCTGCTCGTCGGTCGCCGTGGTGGTCTGCCGCTGCAGCCGGGACAGCTCGAAGGAGCCCTCGTTGAGCGCCGTGTTCAGCGCCAGCAGCCCGAGCAGCCCCGCCGCCAGCAGGACCACCACCAGGACGGCGAAGGGCGTGCGTCCCCGCACGGGGCGCCGCCCCGGCCGGACCGTGATCCGCGCCCTGCCCTGCCCCGGGAGTGCTCCGCTCCCCGCCCGGACCCCACCGGCCACCGGCCCCACTGCTCTCCTCCGCCCTTCGGACCGCCCCGGGACCCGCTCAGCCCCGCTTCTTCCGGTCCCTGATCCTCTCCGCCACCCGCAGCCGCACGGGCGCGGCGCGCCGGTTCTCCTCGATCTCCTCCTCGGTGGCCAGCTCGGCACCGCGGGTGATCAGCTTCAGCCAGGGCTGGTGCTCCTCGGGGACGAACGGCAGTCCCGGCGGCGCCGTGCTGGTCGCTCCGGCCGCGAAGTACTGCTTCACCAGGCGGTCCTCCAGCGACTGGTAGGACATCACGACGATCCGTCCACCGATCGCGAGGGCGTCCAGCGCTCCCGGGATGGCCCGGTCCAGCACCTCCAGTTCGCCGTTCACCTCGATCCGCAGGGCCTGGAAGGTCCGCTTCGCGGGGTTCCCGCCGGTGCGCCGGGTGGCCGCCGGAATGGCGTTGCGCACCAACTCGACCAGACGCGCGCTGTTGCTGAACGGTTCCTTCTCGCGCTCCCGGAGGATCACCGAGGCGATCTTCCCGGCGAACCGCTCCTCGCCGTAGAACTTCAGGATCCGGGCCAGCTCGCCGTGGCTGTAGGTGTTGAGCACCTCGGCCGCGCTGATCCCCCGGGTCTGGTCCATCCGCATGTCCAGCGGGGCGTCCTGGGCGTACGCGAAGCCGCGGTCCGCCTCGTCCAGCTGCATCGAGGAGACGCCCAGGTCGAACAGGACGCCGTCGATCCGGTCGATGCCCAGGCGCTCCAGCACCTCGGGGATCTCGTCGTAGACGGCGTGCACCAGGGTGGCCCGGTCGCCGAACGGGGCGAGGCGCTCGCCGGAGAGCTTGAGCGCGGCCGGGTCGCGGTCCACCGCGACCAGCCGGACCTCGGGGAACTGGGTGAGCAGCGCCTCGCTGTGCCCGCCGAGGCCGAGGGTGGCGTCCACCACCACGGCGCCGGGCCGGGAGATCGCCGGGGCCAGCGCGTCCATGCACCGCTGCAGCATGACGGGGACGTGCTTGGGTCCCGGCTCGTTGGTGGTCATGCGCGGCGGCGCCCTTCCTCGGTGCGGAGCAGCCCGACGTCCGGGAGCTGCGACCATTCTCGCCCACCGCCGGGAGCGGGCACGACACGGCCCGTGGTCCCCGCCCGCTCGAGGGGAAGGACATGACCGCCGGGCGCCGGGGAAGGTGCGCCAGGAGGACACGGAGCGGGTGGAGGCCACGGGCCGGGTCGGGCCGGAGCACCGGCCGGGAAGGCCCGGTTGACGGGCCCCGCGGGGTGTGCTCCACTGCGCCGCAACTCTATCGCGCGGGCCCCGCCAGTCAATGGCCCGCTCCGGCGCACCACCCGGGCGGCGGTACGGATCACCGCAGGTCGCGGCCGTCCCGGCGGTCGGGCCGGGGCGAGCGGGGCGGCCGCGGCGCCCGGTCGCGCGCCCCGGGTCGCGCGCTTCGGGACCAGGCCGGACAAACCCGTCCGTTGTGGCTATGCGCTCGGTCACAGCGCCGCGTTCTGTAGCTCTCCACCCCACCGCGGCCCCCCGAATCGCACTAACGTCGCCCCTATGACAGTGACCCCCGACCGGCCCACGCCGACCGCCGCTGCCGACCCCGAGACCCCGGCCATCATCGACCGCTTCGTGGCCTCCAACCGCGAGTACGCGGTCACCTTCCACGACGGCGGCATGGACGCCCGCCCGGTGCAGAAGATCGCCGTCGTCGCCTGCATGGACGCCCGCCTCGACCTGTTCGCGGCGCTCGGCCTCGAACTGGGCGACGCCCACGTCATCCGCAACGCGGGCGGCGTCGTCACCGACGACACCATCCGCTCCCTCACGATCAGCCAGCGCGCCCTCGGCACCCGCTCGATCGCGCTGATCCACCACACCGGCTGCGGCCTGCTGGGGCTCACCGAGGACTTCCGCCGCGAGCTGGAACTGGAGGTCGGCCAGCGCCCGCAGTGGGCGGTCGAGGCCTTCGTCGACCTGGACGGCGACGTCCGCCAGTCCATGCAGCGCGTCCGCACCTCTCCGTTCCTGTTGCACACCGACGACGTCCGCGGCTTCGTGTTCGACGTCCACACGGGTCTCCTGCGCGAGATCCACTGACGGCCCGACGCCCCGCCCCCGGTCACCCGCCCCGAGCCGAAGGAAGCGCCGACGCCGAAAGGGAGGAGCGAGGAAGCGACGACCGTCGGCGTCGGACCCGAGCGCCCGGAGGCGAGCGGGCGAGTCACGGCGACAGGGTGACTTCCGCGCCCCCGGCAGGGGAGAATGCGCCTGCCGGTTGACCTCGAACCACCTGGGGCGGCCGGGCCGCAGGCCGCTGTCCCGGCGCCGGATCCCGCACGGAACCGCCCCTGGTACGGCCGCGTCAAGCATGGGGTGGGGGCCGGCCTCGGGGTGAGGCGGGCACGGTGTGCCAGGGAGCGTAACGGGTGACGAGCTACAGCGATCAGGCCGGTGTCGGCGGTTCTTCGGGGGGCGCCCAGGAGGCGGACGGTTACCACCGGGTCGGCCTGCCCGAGCTCGCCGCCGTCGTGGACCGGGTCCGCGCCAACATCGAGAGCGTGATCGAGGGCAAGCCGGAGGCCGTCCGGATCGCCCTGACCGTCCTGCTCGCCGAGGGCCACCTGCTGCTGGAGGACGTCCCCGGCGTCGGCAAGACCATGCTGGCCAAGGCGCTCGCCCGCTCGGTCGACTGCACCGTGCGGCGCATCCAGTTCACGCCCGACCTGCTGCCCTCGGACGTCACCGGCACCAACATCTACGACCAGCACCAGCGCGACTTCGAGTTCCGCCCGGGCGCGATCTTCGCCCAGATCGTGGTCGGCGACGAGATCAACCGCGCCTCGCCCAAGACCCAGTCCGCGCTGCTGGAGTCGATGGAGGAGCGCCAGGTCACCATCGACGGGACCAGCTACGAGCTGCCGTCGCCGTTCATGGTCGTCGCCACCCAGAACCCGGTCGAGATGGAGGGCACCTATCCCCTCCCCGAGGCCCAGCGGGACCGTTTCATGGCCCGCATCTCGATCGGCTACCCCAGCCCCGAGGCCGAGTTCGCGATGCTCGACGTGCACGCCGGCGCCAGCCCGCTGGCCGACCTCCAGCCGGTCGCGCACGCCGCCGACATCCTCAAGCTCATCGACCTGGTGCGCACCGTGCACATCGCCGACCCGGTCCGCCGCTACGCCGTCGACCTGGTCGGCGCCACCCGCACCAGCCACGAGCTGCGCCTGGGCGCCTCGCCGCGCGCCACCCTGCACCTGGTCCGGGCCGCCCGCGCGGCCGCCGCGCTGGACGGGCGCGACTACGTCACCCCGGACGACATCCAGCGCCTCGCCGTCCCGGTCCTCGCGCACCGCCTGATGCCGACCGCCGAGACCCAGCTCAGCCGCCGCACCTCCGAGCAGATCGTGGCCGACCTCGTCGCCCGGCTGCCGCTGCCGCGTCCGCAGGGCGGCCCGGCCGGCCGGAGGGTCTGAGGTGTCGCCGTCCGACGCACCGTCGGGCCTGCGGGCCGGCCTGCGCGGCCTCACCACCCGGGGCCGCTCCTTCCTCGCCGCCGGGCTCACCGCCATGGTCTGCGCCTACCTGCTCGACCAGGACGCGCTGCTGCGGGTCGGTGTGCTGCTCGCCGCGCTCCCGCTGGCCGCCGCCCTGGTGCTGGCCAACACCCGCTACCGGGTGGCCAGCGGGCGCCGGCTCAGCCCGCACCGGGCGATCGCCGGCCAGGAGGCCCGGGTCCACCTGCGGGTCGACAACATCTCCCGGGTGCCCACCGGGCTGCTGCTCCTGGAGGACAAGGTCCCGTACGTGCTCGGGCCGCGCCCGCGCTTCGTGCTGGACCGGGTCGAGCCGCGCGGCAACCGGGAGGTCTCCTACCGGGTCCGTTCCGACCTGCGCGGCCGCTACGAGCTCGGCCCGCTCCAGCTGCGGCTGTCCGACCCGTTCGGGATGTGCGAGGTGAACCGTTCGTTCACCGCGTCCGACGTGCTCACCGTCGTCCCCCAGGTCCAGGCGCTGGCGCACGTGCGGCTGAGCGGCGAGTGGCTCGGGCAGGGCGAGAGCCACGCCCGCACCCTCGCGCTGGCCGGCGACGACGACGTGATCCTGCGCGAGTACCGGCCCGGCGACGACCTGCGCCGCGTGCACTGGAAGTCCACCGCCCGCTACGGCGAACTGATGGTCCGCCGCGAGGAGCAGCCGCAGCGCGCCCGCGCCACCGTGCTGCTGGACACCCGCGAGATCGCCCACCGGGGCAGCGGCCCTGCCTCCTCCTTCGAGTGGGCGGTCAGCTGCGCCGCGTCCGTCTCCGTCCACCTGCTGGAGCGCGGCTACCAGACCAGGCTGCTCACCGACACCGGCCAGTGGGTCCCCGGCCCCGGCACCGGCGGCACCAACGCGGCGGCCGAGTCCTCCGGGCTGATCCTGGACGCGCTCGCGGTCGCCGACCTGTCCGACGGCGGCGGGCTCTCCCGCGCCGAGGAGCCGCTGCGCGCCGGCGGCGAGGGCCTGCTGGTCGCCGTCCTCGGCGAGCTGGACGAGTCCCAGGCCGCACGGCTGGCCCGGCTGCGCGGGCGCACCGGCGGCGCCATCGCCTTCCTCCTCGACACCGGCACGTGGACCGGCCTACGGATGCTCGCCCCCGAGACCGGCGGCGACGAGTTCCGCGCCCGGGCGCGCCAGCTGCGCGAGGCCGGCTGGACGGTCCTGCCGGTGCGCGCCGGGGACTCGCTCCCCGACCTGTGGCGGGCCGCCGAGGGCGCGAAGACCACCGCCCCCTACCGAGAAGAGGCCGGCGCGTGACCACCCGGGCCAAACTGACCGTCTACTCGGCGCTGGCCACCGCCCTCGCCTCGCTCTGCCTGACCCCGCTGCTCACCACCAAGAGCTGGATCACCCACGCCTTCCTGGTGATCGCGGTGCTCGCCGCCGTCGGCGCGGGCCTGCGCCGCACCCCGCTGTTCCGCTGGACGGTGCCGCTCGGACAGCTGGTCGCGCTGGTCCTCCTGCTGCTGATCGGCTTCGCCGAATCCGGCTCCGTGTGGGGCGGCCTGATTCCGGGGCCGAATTCGCTGAGCTCCCTGGACCGGGTGTTCGGCTCCGGCCTGGACGACATCCAGCAGTACGCCATCCCCGCGCCGCCCAACGCGGGCCTGCGGCTGATCCTGGTCGGCTCGGTCGGCCTGATCGCGCTGATCGTCGACACCGTCGCGGTGACGTACCGGCGCTCGGCGCTGGCCGGGCTGCCGCTGCTCGCGCTGTACTCGGTCGGCAACGGCCTGGCCGGCGACCACGGCAGCTGGATCTGGTTCGGCCTCGCCGCGGCCGGCTACCTGCTGCTCCTCTTCGCCGAGGGCCAGGACCGCGTCTCCCGCTGGGGCCGGATCTTCCGCGGCACCTCGCGCGGCACCGAGAGCTCCGGCGCCGTCGGCCTCGGCGGCCAGCAGGTCGGCATCCTGGCCCTGGCCGTCGCCATGCTGCTGCCCGTCTTCCTGCCGCACTGGGACTCCGGCCTGCTGCACTCCGGCTCCGGCGGCAGCGGCGGCGGGGGTTCGGCCGGCGCGGTCACCAGCCTCGACCCGCTGGTCAGCCTGCAGGCCGAGATCACCCGGCCCACCAACACCGAACTGCTGCGCTACACCCTGGACAGCGACATCGCCGACCAGACCTACCTGCGCACCGGCTCGCTGGACGTGTTCGACGGCACCAACTGGAAGCTCGGCTCCACCACCGTCGCCGACCTGGGCGCGGCCCTTCCCCCGCCGGAGGGTCTCCAGGACCCCAACCTCCCGCAGATGAAGGGCGACTTCCAGGTCAGCAACGCGCTGGAGAAGAGCTGGCTGCCGATGCCGTACCCGGCGCTCTCGGTCCAGCTGCCCAACCGCGGCGAGTGGAAGCTCGACCAGCTGACCCGCACCGTGATGCCCACCAACGACAAGTCGATCAAGGGCCTGCACTACCAGGTCACCTCGCTGGACGTCCGGCCCACCGCCAACGACCTGCGCGACGCGCCGAGCGCGCCCCAGGACATCCGGGAGCACTACACGGCGCTGCCGACGAACCTGCCCACGGAGGTCTCGCAGCTGGCCCGGCAGGTCACCGCCAAGCAGACGACCAACTACGACAAGGCCGTCGCCCTCGCCGCCTGGTTCACCGGGCCGGAGTTCCGCTACGACACCAGCGTCAGCAGCGGCACCGGCACGGACGCCATCGTCACCTTCCTGCGCGACAAGCGCGGCTTCTGCGTCCACTTCGCCTCCACCATGGCGGCGATGGCCCGCACCCTGAAGATCCCCGCCCGGGTCGCCGTCGGCTTCACCCCCGGCGACGCCCAGAGCGCCAACACCTACTCGGTGACCGGCCGGATGTACCACGCCTGGCCCGAGCTGTACTTCGGCGGCTACGGCTGGATGCGCTTCGAGCCCACCCCCAGCCGCGGCGTGCAGCCCCGCTACAACGAGCAGGCCGCCACCGCGACCACCGCCCCGAGCCAGCAGCCGACCGCCGCCGCCACCAGCGACGCGCCCGCGCCGGCGCCGTCCAACAGCAAGGACTGCGACGCCAAGCTGCGTCAGATGGGCGAGTGCGGCAAGAAGAACACCGCCGTCGGCGACACCGGCCAGGACTCCTGGCTGCTCTCCGCGCAGGTGCTCGGCACCCTCGCGGTGGTGGTCGCGCTGATCGCGCTGCTGCTCGTCCCGATGTTCTGGCGCGCCGCGGTGCGCCGGCGCCGGATCGGCGGCGGGCGCCGCCGCCCCGGCGGGGACGGCCCGGCCGAGCTCACCGACGAGCAGGTCCTGGCGGCCTGGGACGAGCTGGTCGACTCCGCCTGGGACCTCGGCATCCCGCCGGACGAGTCGCGCACCCCGCGCGCCGCCGCCCGGCGGATCTCCGAGCGGGCCGAACTGGGCGAGGACGCGGCGGCCGCCGCCGGGCGCCTGGCGCTGGCCACCGAGCGGGTGCTCTACGCCCGCTCCGCCCACGTCACCGCGCCGCTCGCGGCCGACGTCCGCACCGCCCGGGAGGGCCTGCTGGCCACCGCGGGCCGGCGCGAGCGGACGCGGGCGGTGCTGCTGCCGCCGTCGTCGGCGCAGCTGTGGTGGCGGATCTCCGACGCCGTCCTGGCCGCCCGGGTGACGGTCGGCGGCAGGGTCGGCCGGGTGTCCGACGCCGTCACCCGACCGGTGCGGCGGGTGTTCACCCGCAAGGGGCGGGACCAGGAGTCCTGAGGGACGCGGGGAACGCGAAGAGCCGCCGGGGGCGGGCAGTCGATCGAC
>NZ_JBHWGV010000136.1:0-12808 GCF_042732955.1 Kitasatospora sp. NPDC059747
GGGTGGGGGGGGCGGGTGGGGTGGGTCGGGGCCGCGGTGGGGGGGGGGGGGGGGGGGCGCGGGGGGGGGGGGGGGCCCGGGGGGGGGGCGCCCCCCCCCCCCCCCCCCCCCCGCGGCGGCGTGCGGCTGTGCGGCCCGCCGCCCACAGGACGAGGGCCGCGCCGAGGGCGGCGGCCGTCCACGCGGCGGGGCCGAGGCCGTGCCCCTCGTCCTGGGCGGCCTGCGGCTCGGCCCCGGCGGCGGGGGCGGTGCCCGCCGGGGTGCCGGGTGCGCCCGGGGCGCCCGGTGCGGTCACCGGCGCGGTGTCGTCGACGAGCCGGCCGACGGGCTGCACCTTGCCGGCGGCCGCGAAGCCCCAGTCGAGCAGGCTGGCCGCCTCGTCGTACACCTTGCCCTGGGCCTCGGGATGCATGACCGTCACGAGGAGGGTCCGGCCGCCGCGCTCGGCGGCGCCGGTGAAGGTGGCGCCCGCGTTGGTGGTGTAGCCGTTCTTGACGCCGATCAGGCCCGGGTACTTGCCCAGCAGCCGGTCGGTGTTGGCGATGTCGAAGCTGGTGCGCTGCCCGGTGAGCTTGTCCAGCCCGCCGGGGAAGTGGGCGGTGCGGGTCGAGCAGTAGGAGCGGAAGTCGGCGATGCGCAGCCCGGCGCGCGCGAACAGGGTGAGGTCGTAGGCGGAGGAGACCTGTCCGTCCATGTCGTAGCCGTCGGGCGAGACGACCCTGGTGTCGCGGGCCTGGAGGGTGTTGGCGCGGGCCTGCATCTCGGCGACGGTCTGCGCGATGCCGCCGTTCATGTGGGCGAGCACGTGGACGGCGTCGTTGCCGGAGCTGAGGAAGACGCCCCGCCAGAGGTCCTCGACGCGGTAGGGCAGGTTCTCCTTGACGCCGACGAGGCTGCTCCCGGCGCCGAGGTTGGCCAGCTCGGCCTGGGTCACCTGGTGGACGTCGGCGCGGTCGAACTTCGTCATGACGGTGTCCGCGAACAGCATCTTCAGCGTGCTGGCCGGGGGCAGCGGCAGGTGGGCGTTCTGGGCGGCGAGCACCTCGCCCGTGCCGGCGTCGGCGACCACCCAGGAGCGCCCGCTGAGCGCGGTGGGGAGCGCGGGGGCGCCGGCGAGCGGGGCGACCTGGACGGCGGGGCGGCCGAGCCGCTCGCCGCCGACGACGGAGGTGGAGTCCTGTCCGGCCGCCGCCGGGGCGGTCGCGACGAGCACGAGGACGGACACGGCGGAGGCCGCGGCCAGCCTGCCCGCATGCGGTGACATCTGCTGCACACCGCGAACGTACCCGCGCCGCCGCCGGGCCGCCGTGCCTGCTGCTCCGTCCGGTGCCCGGGCTACGCGCCGTCCCCGTCCGGTGCCCGGGCTGCGCGCCGTCCCCGCCCGGTGCCCGGCCTGCGCGCCGTCCCCGCCCGGTGCCCGGCCTGCGCGCCGTCCCCGCCCGGTGCCCGGGCTGCGCGCCTTCCCCGTCCGGTGCCCGGCCTGCGCGCCGTCCCCGCCCGGTGCCCGGGCTACGCGCCGTCCCCGCCCGGTTCGCCGCCACTTTGGTCGGTCGAGGTCGCGCCGAAAGTCGGATTACCGGGAGGAGCCGTGTTCCTAGGCTTCCGGTATGAAGACCCTGCTCGGCTACCTCGGCTTCGTCCTGATCCTCGGCGGTGCGACCGGCCTGCTCTCCGACCACCTCGGGGGCTTCCGGCTGTTCGGCTTCGTGCGCTTCCTCGTCCCGGCCGGGCACGAGACGGTCGGGTACGCGGTGCTGCTGGCGCTGGGCGTGCTGCTGGCGATCCCGGCGGCCCGGCGGGACTGAGTGGGGGAGGACGGTCAGGCGGACGGCGCCGCGATCCCGTCGAGGAGCACGGCGAGGCCGCTGCGGAAGCCCTCGCGGTCGCGCGCCTGCGGATCCGGGTCGCCGCCGCTCTCCAGGGCGGTCAGGAGCGGGAAGCGCTCCGCGAAGTCGGGCGCGAGTTCGGCGAGTTGGGCCGAGCGGGCGGTCCACCAGTCCGCGTCGGCCACGCCGGTCGCGGTGGCCGCGTCGCGGGCCTCGGCGGCCACGCCGGCCATCCCGCGGACGAACTGCCACAGCGCGCCGACGGCCCCGCGCAGCCGCCGGGCCGGCAGTCCGGCCGGCCGCAGGGCGCGCAACAGGGCCTCCATGGCGGCGAGTTCGGCCGGGCCCAGGACCGGGCGGGCCTGCGAGACCTGGAGCATCCAGGGGTGGCGCAGGTAGCAGGCGTGCAGCGCCTCGGCCCAGGCGGTGACGGCGGCCCGCCAGTCCCCGGAGCCGTCGGATTCCGCCGGCATTTCGGCGAGCGCCCGGTCGTGCATCAGGTCCAGCAGTTCGGCCTTTCCCGGGACGTACGTGTAGAGCGCCATCGCGGTGCGGCCGAGCCGTTCGCCGACGGCCCGCATCGAGAGCGCGGCCATGCCCTCGGAATCGGCCACGGCGATTCCCGCCGACACGATCGCGTCCACGCTCAGGCCGGGCTTGGGGCCGCTGCGCCCGGTGCGCGGGGCGGGTTCGGCGCCGGGGGCGCGCCACAGCAGGGACAGGGAGCGGCGGGCGTCGCCCTGCCCGGCGTACACGACCATTCCAGGAACTCCTTATGGTGTAAAGTAACCGCGTCACAGCAACTCTTTATGTCGTAAGGTTACCAATCCGCGAGATTGGAAGGAGTTCCGCGTTGACCCTGCCCGTCACCTTCGTCGAGGTCGCCGCCGTCCGCCGGATCACGCCGCGCACCGCCCGGGTCACGTTCGAGGCCGCCGCCCTCGACGACACCGTCGGCGGCGCGCCCGACCAGCAGGTGAAGCTCTGCTTCCCCCGCCCCGGCCAGTCCGAGCCGGTCCTTCCCGCCCAGGGCGACGACCCCATGGGCTGGTACCAGGCCTACCTGGCCATTCCCGAGGCCGAGCGCCCGCTGATGCGCAGCTTCACCGTCCGCCGCCGCGTCCCCGGCACCCGGCGGATCGAGATCGACTTCGTCCTGCACGGCGACACCGGGCCCGCGTCCGCGTGGGCGCTGCGCGCCGAACCCGGCGACCGGCTCGGCATGGTCGGCCCGTCCGAGCTGTACGCCCGGCAGGTCCCGCTCGCGGAGGCCGCCGCCACCGCCGACTGGATCCTCTTCGCCGGCGACGAGTCCGCACTGCCGGCGATCGCCACGCTGGTCGGGGCGCTGCCGGCCGGCGTCCGGGCGCTCGCGTTCGTCGAGGTCGCGGACGAGTCGGAGCGACAGCCGCTGGACGGGCCGGCCGATCTGACCGTCCGCTGGCTGTACCGCGGCGGCGCCCGCCCGGGCGTCGTGCTGACCGAGGCGGTCCGGGCCGCCGAGCTGCCGGCGGGCACCCCGTTCGCGTGGCTGGCCGGCGAGGCGGACGCCGTCCGGGCGCTGCGCCGGTACCTGGTGGGGGAGTGCGGGGTGCCAAAGATATTTGTCGATTTCTCGGGTTATTGGCGCTACCGGCTCACCCAGGACGACGCGCCGACGGCCGAGGACCTGGCCGACGCTCAGGAAAAACTCACGATGTCCTGATTGCATCCGGTCGGGGTTCGTTTGTCCGGGCGTTCGCCGACGAACGCCCGGACCTCCCCGAACCCGGCGCGGGTGCCCATCCGTATCCCTGGCCGGAACGGCCCCTGTTTGGCCCGGTGCTGACAGGGAAGAGAGACAACCGGTCAGTAGCGCACCCGGGGCGCGGTCCGTTTTCGCCCGGTACCGGGTGGCGGTTGTTCGCCAGTGTCCGATGTTCGCCAGTGGGGTGAACGGGGATGATCAGGCACTGCTTCGCAGGTGAGAGCAGGGTAAAGGTCTGCGATGGCCGGATTTCCGTCCTGCATTTTACTTACCGATGGTCATTTTTACTTTTCGATGGGGAAATCCCCCCTTGTCGTGGTCGTGCCGGATGCGCTGGAATGCGTCCGCTGTCGGGACGCGCGGTCCGGAGCAACCACGCGGCCGACCAGGATCCGCGTAGGCTGGACCGTGCAACCTGACGTCTCATCAGACGAAAGGATGTCCATTGATCGGCTGGCGGAAATCCCAGCTAGCAGCCGCCGTCACGGTCACTGCCGCGTCCATGGTCCTCGGTTTCGGGACCACGGCGTTCGGCGCTCCGATCCCCGACACCACCAGCGCCCCCCAGGCGTCGGCGGACGGGGCCCCGGTGCCGGTGATCGTGATCCTCAAGGACCAGATAGCGGACGCCCCGGCCGACAACGGCCACGTGGGCGCACGCCAGCAGAAGACCGAGCACGCCCAGGCTCCGCTGCTGAACAAGGTCAAGGCCAACGGCGGCACCAACGTCAAGAGCTTCGTGCTCGGCAACGCCTTCTCGGCCACGGTCAGCCCGGCCCTGAAGGCGCAGCTCCAGGCCGACCCGGCCGTCGCCACCGTGGTGGCCGACGCCCCGGTCGCCGTCACCCCGGCCGTCGCCGCCAAGGCGAAGGCCGCCCAGGCCGCCGAGAGCGCGAAGGCGTCGACGGCCGCCGCGACCCCGAACGCCGTTACGGGCAGCAACGGCGCCCAGGCTCCCGAGGAGAACGCGACCAACACGGTCTGCCCCTCCGACCCGAGCAAGCCGCTGCTGGAGCCCGAGGGCCTCTACTCGACCCGCGTGGCCACCGGCAACGGCAAGGCCGGCGCGGCCGACCTGGCCACCGGCAAGGGCGTCAAGGTCGCCTACATCGCGGACGGCCTCGACCCCAACAACCCGGACTTCGTCCGGGCCGACGGCTCGCACGCCGTCGTCGACTACCAGGACTTCTCGGGCTCCGGCTGGGACTCCCCCACCGGTGGCGCGGAAGCCTTCGGCGACGCCTCGGCGGTCATCGCCCAGGGCCGCCAGGTCTACGACGTCGCGAACTTCGTGAACCAGACGGCGCACCCGCTGCCGGCCGGCTGCACCATCCGCGTCAAGGGCATCGCCCCGGACGCGGACCTCGTCGCCCTCAAGGCGGGTGGCGAGATGATGTCCAACTCGTCGATCCTGCAGGCGATCGACTACGCGGTGCGGGTCCAGCACGTCGACGTGCTGAACGAGTCCTTCGGCGGCAACCCGACGCCGGACTCCAGCGCCCACGACACCATCTCGCTCTTCAACGACGAGGCCGTCAAGGCCGGTGTCACGGTCTCCGTCTCCTCCGGCGACGCCGGCCTGAGCGGCACCGTCGGCTCGCCGGCCACCGACCCGAACGTCATCGCGGTCGGCGCCTCGACGGACAACCAGAACTACCAGCAGACCGGTTACGCGGGTGCCGGGTTCTCCAACAAGACCTGGAGCAACAACCGCATCTCCGCGCTGTCCTCGGGCGGCTTCACCCAGGCCGGCCGTTCGGTCGACCTGGTCGCCCCGGGTGAGTCGGACTGGGCCCTGTGCTCGACCGACGTCACCAAGTTCACCGACTGCGGTGGCTTCGGCGGCAAGGCCGCGGGCATCCAGTCCTTCGGTGGCACCTCGCAGGCCGCGCCGTTCGTGACCGGCGCCGCGGCCCTGGTCATCCAGGCCTACCGCGACACCCACGGCGGCGACTCGCCGTCCCCGGCCCTGGTGAAGAAGTTCATCACCGGCACCGCCACCGACCTCGGCGTCCCGGCCGAGGAGCAGGGCGCGGGTCTGCTGAACGTCCGCGGCGCCGTCGAGGCCGCCCGCGGCTACGACGACGGTGACGGCACGCCCGGCAGCAGCCAGGTCGTCGTGAACACCGGTCAGCTCGACATCGCCGGTGCCCCGGGCTCGACCCACACCGCCGACGTGAGCGTCACCAACACCAGTGACACCACCCAGACGGTCAGCGCCGCCACCCGCAGCTTCGCGCTGATGGGCAACAGCCAGCAGACCGTCAAGATGGACTCGGCCTCCACCGACACCTTCAAGTACGCCACCAACGGCGCCACCTGGGTGAAGCAGCAGGTCAAGATCACCGTTCCGGCCGGCGCCGACCGCCTCGCGGCGTCGATCGCCTGGCAGGGTGCGGCCAACCCGACCGTCAACGGTCCGGTCGTCCGCATGACGCTGCTCGACCCGAGCGGCCGCTTCGAGACCAACACCCGCCCGCAGGGCGGTGCCACCCCGGCCAACTTCGGCCTGGTGGACGTCCCGCACCCGGTCGCCGGCGACTGGACCGCGGTCCTCTACACCCCGCAGGGCAAGGGCGGCTACACCGGCCCGGTCCAGCTCGGCGCCACCTTCCAGCGCGCGGAGCCGGCCGGCACCGTGGGCCCGAACGTCGTCGACATCGAGCCGGGTGACACCAAGACCCTCAAGGTCCAGGTCACCACCCCGGCCACCAGCGGCGACTCCAGCGAGGCGGTCACCGTCTCCAGCTCCAACGGCCAGACCACCAGCGTCCCGGTCATCCTGCGCAGCCTCGTGCCGGTCACCAACGGCGACGGCGCCTTCTCCGGCACCATCACCGGCGGCAACGGCCGCAGCGGCTCGCCCACGCAGAGCTTCTCCTACGCGTTCGACGTCCCGAAGGGCCAGAAGGACCTGCGGGTCGGCGTCACCGTCAAGGACTCCAAGCTCCTCATGCAGGGCGCGCTCATCAGCCCGAACGGCACCCCGGTCGACATCGAGGGCAACGCCCTCCTCGACGCCCAGGGCAACCTGACCGGCACCGGCGCGGGCGTCTCGGCCACCGCGGTCAACCCTGCCGAGGGCCGCTGGCGCTTCGTGTTCAACGTGATCGGCTCGGTCAGCGGTCAGCAGCTCGGCCAGGACTTCGCGGGCACCATCGGCTTCAACAAGAACGTGGCCACCGCCGCGGGCCTGCCGACCGACGCGAAGACCAAGCTCGCCGCCAACAAGCCGGTGACCTTCCAGGTCAACTACACCAACAACACGGTGGCGACCCAGCAGATCGCGGCCGACGGCCGTCTCGACCGCCGCACCGACGTGAACCTGGTGCCGCAGGGCGCCTCGTCCGCCGTCACCCTGCCGCTGTCGCTGACCTCCTCGGTCCCGTCGTTCCTGGTTCCGCCGGGCACCGACCAGCTGAAGGGCGTGGCCGCGTCCACGACCCCGGCCCAGCTGGAGCTCAGCGCCACCACCGCCTCGCCGGACCTGTTCGGCGACCTGAAGAAGGCCCAGAACGGCTCGACCATCTCGGTCGTGACGTCCAACGGGACCGCCTCCCAGCCGGTCGTTCCCGGCCTGTGGGGCACCTTCCTCCAGCAGATCGGCCCGTTCTCCAACGCGGGCGCCCCGGCCGGTTCGGCCACCATCACCGCGACCGCCCACACCCTGGCGTTCGACCCGGCGCTGACCTCCAGCACCGGTGACATCTACGCCGCGTCGGTCAACGCCACGGCCCCGGCCGCCACCCCGGTGACCGTCGCCCCCGGCGCCACCGGCTCGCTGCAGGTGACCATCACCCCGACCGGCGCGAAGGGCAGCACCGTCCACGGTGTCCTGTACCTGGTGTCCGGCCCGACCGGTGTGGCCACCGCCAACAACAGCGTGAGCACCACCGGTGCGGTGCTGGCGGCCCTGCCGTACAGCTACACGGTGAACTGACCCACCGCGCACCACGCGCCGAGGCCGTCCCGGATTCCCGGGGCGGCCTCGGCCGCGTTTCCGGCCGGTACCGCTGGGCAGGGTCCGAACGAATGGCCGCAACGGATTCCGATGTCGAACAGGGGAGCGGGAGTTGAGCGACGCGATCAAGCACAGCCACGTCGAGGTGAACGGTGTGCGGCTGCACATCGCCGAGCAGGGCGAGGGCCCGCTGGTGCTGCTGCTGCACGGGTTCCCGGAGAGCTGGTACTCCTGGCGGCACCAGTTCGCGCCGCTCGCCGCCGCCGGCTACCGGGTGGTCGCCCCCGACCAGCGCGGCTACGCGCGCAGTGAGCAGCCCGAGCGCATCGACGCGTACACCCTGCTGCACCTCGTCGGCGACGCGACGGCGCTGATCGGCGCGCTCGGCGCCGAGCAGGCCGTGGTGGTCGGCCACGACTGGGGCGCGCCGGTGGCGTGGGCCACGGCGGCGCTGCGGCCCGACCTCGTGCGCGGTGTCGCCGGGCTCAGCGTGCCGCCGCTGCCGAGCGGACCGCGCCCGCTCGCGGAGTCGCGCGCGCAGTTCGGCGACGGCTTCTACCAGAACTACTTCCAGGAGCCCGGCCGCGCCGACGCCGAGCTCGCGGCCGACCCGGCGTCCACCTTCCGCCGCGTCTACGCCGGCTCCGGGCCCGGCGCCGAGCCGGCCGTGTGGGTCGTCCCCGAAGGGCAGAAGCTGCTGGACACCGTCCCGGAGCCGGAGCGGCTGCCGGCCTGGATCACCGAGTCGGACATCGAGGCCTACGTGGCCGACTACGCGACCCACGGGGAGCGGGCGTTCACCGGCGGCCTCAACTGGTACCGCAACATCGACCGGAACAACGAGCTGATGGCGGCGTTCGCCGGCCGCCCGGTCCAGGCGCCCGCGCTGTTCGTGGTCGGCGAGCGGGACCTCGTCAACGCGATGGTCCCCCGGGACGTCCTGGAGCTCCTGCTGACCACCTTCACGCCCCGCCTCCACAAGCACGTCCGCCTGCCGGACACCGGCCACTGGACGCAGCAGGAGCGGCCGGCGGAGGTCACGGCGGCGCTTCTGGACTTCCTCGCGCACGTGGAGAACGGAGCTTCGGAGGGTTAGACGGGTAGCAGCCGGGCGATCAGTTCGCCCAGCCGGCGGGCGTTGCGGCAGGAGTGCATCTCCACGACGCCCGCGTAGGCGAGCGCGGCGGAGTCGCCGGTCGGCCAGAGCGCGGGCTGTTCGGGATTGAGCCAGATGACCTGCCGCGCCCGGCCGGCGATCCGGCGCAGCGCGTCCAGGTTCGGGTCGCGGTGGTTGGTGCGGGCGTCGCCGAGGACCAGCACGCAGGTGCGCGGGCCGACCGCGTCCAGGTGCCGCTCGGCGAACCCGCCCAGTGCGGAGCCGTAGTCGCTGCTGCCGTGGTGGCCCATGACCCGGGCGTCGGTGAGGATCCGCGCGGCCAGCCGGGCCGGGTCGGTGCCGCCGCGCGCGAGCAGGTCGGTCACCTCGGCGGTGCGGTTCACGAACGCGAACACCCGGACCTTGCCGAACTGCTCGCTCATCGCCTGCACCAGCAGCATGGTGAAGTCGGCGAAGCCGGCCACCGAGCCGGACACGTCGCACAGCAGCACCAGCTCCGGCCGGGCCGGTCGGCGCAGCCGGTACGCCGGGCGCAGCGGCACCCCGCCGGTGGACAGCGAGCGGCGCAGGGTGCGGCGCAGGTCGATCTGCCCGCGCGCGGCGCGGCGGCGCCGGGCGGCCAGCCGGGTGGCCAGCTTGCGGGCCAACGGGTGGACGGTGCGCCGGAGTTCGGCGAGCTGGTCGCGGCCGGCGGCGAGGAAGTCGATCCGGTCGGCGGTCGGGGCGACGGCCCGTTCGGCGATCCGCTCGGCGCCGCGCAGCTCGGCGACGCGGCGGCGGGCCTCACCGGCGGCGAGGGCACGGAAGTCCCGGATGCGGCGGCGGATCTCGTCGGCGAGGACGAGGTCGGAGACGTCGTGGGACGGGGCGCCGTTCGGCTCGCGCAGGGCGGCGAGGACGCGGGCGAGCAGTGTCTCGGGGGCGAGCCGGCCGAGCGCCTGGTGGGCCGACCAGCCGTCCGAGCCGGGGGTCGAGCCGGTGCCGTAGCGGCCGAAGGCCTCGACGGCCTCGCCCGCGAGCGCGACGAGGGCGGCCCGGTCGTCGGCCGCGAGCGCGGCGGCGATGCGCTCGCGCAGCTCGTCCCGGACGGGGTCGGGGCGGCCGAAACGCGGTGCGTCGTCCTGCGGTTCGACGTGGCGCGCGGCCTCCGGGGTGCCGACGCCGAGTGGGAAGAACAGGTCGAACGTGGCGTCGAAGACGGCCCGTTGGCCGTCCGAGCGCAGCAGTGCGGCGGCCAGTCCGGCCCGCATCTGCTCGCGGTCGGCGAAGCCCAGGACGTCGAGCACGGCCGCCGCGTCCACCGTCTCGGCCGGGCCGATCCGCAGGCCGTGCCCGCGCAGGGCGCGGACCAGGCCGGTGAGGCGGGCGGCGGTGTCCTGCGGACCCGGGGGGTGCTGGGCGCTCATACGGCGGTGAGCTTCTCGGCGGCCTTCCGCACGTCGTCCTGGTGCTTGAGGATCACCCCGAGGGTGTCCCGGACCACCGCCTCGTCCAGCGTGTCCGCACCGAGGGCGAGCAGCGTGCGCGCCCAGTCGATCGTCTCCGCGACGGACGGCGCCTTGCGCAGCTCCATCGCGCGCAGCGCGCCGACCACCCGCACGAGTGACGCGGCGAGCGTCTCGTCCAGGCCCGGCACCTTGGCGCGGACGATCCGGCGCTCCAACTCGGCGTCCGGGTAGTCGAGGTGGAGGAAGAGGCAGCGCCGGCGCAGTGCCTCCGACAGCTCGCGGGTGGCGTTGGAGGTGAGCAGCACGAAGGGCCGGCGGGTCGCCGTGATGGTGCCGAGCTCGGGCACCGTCACCTGGAAGTCGCTGAGCACCTCCAGCAGCAGCGCCTCGACCTCGACGTCGGCCTTGTCCATCTCGTCGACCAGCAGCACCGTCGGCTCGGCACCGCGGATCGCCGTCAGCAGGGGCCGGGTGAGCAGGAACTCCTCGCCGAAGATGTCGGTGCGCGCCTCGTCCCAGCCCTCGTCGCGTCCGGCGGTGATCCGCAGCAGTTGCTTGGCGTGGTTCCACTCGTAGAGGGCGCGGGACTCGTCGATGCCTTCATAACACTGCAGCCGAACCAGTCGGGCACGACCGATTTCGGCCACCGCCTTCGCCAGTTCCGTCTTCCCCACCCCGGCCGGCCCCTCGACGAGCAGCGGCTTGCCGAGCCGGTCGGCGAGGAACACCGTCGTCGCCACCGCCGTGGACGCGAGGTACCCGACACCGGCCAACTGCGCTGCGGCGTCCGCCACCGACGTGAAGAACCCCGTCCCGTCGCTGTTCATTCCCGCTCCGCCTCCACTCGCGCCGACCGTCCGCCAGCACCCTACCGGCCGGTCACTTCGCTGTCGCGGGGTCGACTGGGGAGGTGTACGAACCGGGCGAGGCGGACGAATCCCTCCTTTGCCATCAGTTGGCTTGATCTATTGCGTGTTTATGTCGTCCAAGGCCGAATCGCGTCGCGAATCAGCCAGTTGGCATGCGATCAAGACGAACTCTCCCCGCCCCTTCTTTCGGGCAATTTCGGCACTAGGCTTCCTCCGGGCATCGGGGCAACGGCCCTGGTGACAGCCGTTTCTGACGGACCAGGGGACACAGGGGAAGGGGGGACAATGGGCAACTCGTCCATGCGCGCCGCGCCGGTTCGTGCGCGATTGCGTGACCGGATCCTGTCCAGAGGCTCGACCGGGCCCGGGCCGAGGAAGCCCCCCGCGATCCTGAAGATGCCGAGCCCCAGCGGTCAGGGCGTGCGTGAGCTCCAGGACCCGCAGCACCGCCAGTTCACGCTGCCGGAGATCCGCGCCTCCAAGTGACGACCTGGAGCGGCCTGGGGCCGCCGGGTCCACAACAATCCGAATGAGGAGTTCCATAGTGTTTCGCTCACGTCCGCGCGCCGCGTGGATGACGGGGATGCTGGCCTCGGCCGCCGTGGTCGGCAGCCTGGTGAGTGCGGGTACGGCGAGTGCGGTGGTGGGGGACGGCGTGCCGAACGGCACGTACGCGTTCACCACCAAGCTGGACATCGGCAACGGCCAGCGCGCCTGCACCGGTTCGCTCGTGGACTCGTACTGGGTGCTGACGGCGAGCAGCTGTTTCGCCGACAACCCGGCGCAGCCGCAGGCGCTGCAGGCCGGTGCGCCGAAGCTGAAGACGGTCGCGACGGTCGGGCGCACCGACCTGACGACCGGCGGCGGGTTCACCTCCGAGGTGACCGAGCTGGTGCCGCGCGCCGACCGTGACCTGGTGCTGGTGAAGCTCGCGCAGCCGGCCCAGGGCATCCCGACCGTCGCGGTGGGCGCCGCGCCCACCGCCGGTGAGACGCTGACGGTGGCCGGGTACGGGCGCACCAAGGACGAGTGGGTGCCCAACACCCTGCACAGCGCCTCGTTCACCGTGCAGTCCTCGACCGCCACCACCGTCGCCGTCACCGGCAAGACGCCCGGCAAGGACGCGATCTGCAAGGGCGACACCGGCGGCCCGGCGCTGCGCGCCAAGGCCGGCGGCGGCGTCGAGCTGGCGGGCGTCAACAGCCTCTCCTGGCAGGGCGGTTGCCTCGGCTCCGGTGCGGAGACCCGCACCGGTGCGGTGGAGACCCGGGTGGACGACCTGGCGGGCTGGGTGTTCGACACCCGCCTGCACACGGCCACGCTGAAGAACAACTACAGCGGCCTGTGCGCCTACGTGCCGTGGCAGACGCCGGAGGACCACGCCAACCTCGTCCAGGTCGGCTGCGCCAACCAGTTCGTCGACCAGGTCTGGAACCTCCAGAAGGTCGACGGCGGCTACCAGCTGCGCAACCTCAAGTCCGACAAGTGCGCCTACGTGCCGTGGCAGACGCCGGACAACGGCGCCGAGGTCCAGCAGATCTTCTGCGACTCGCAGTTCGTCGACCAGGTGTGGAAGCTGGAGCCGGTGACCGGTGGCTACCAGCTGCGCAACGTCAAGAGCAACAAGTGCATGATCGGCTGGTCGGGCTCGGCGGCCGTCGGCCAGAAGCTGACCCAGTTCGACTGCATCCCGCAGTACTCGGACCAGGTCTGGTCGATCTGACGCAGCACCACACGGGAGCGGGGGGGGGGGGGGGCCGGGGGCGCGGGGGGGGGCCCCCGGGGGGGGGGGGGGGCGGCAGAGAGTGGCGGACGTGGCGCTGCCGCGCGCGGGCGGGGC
>NZ_JBHWGV010000136.1:12818-24813 GCF_042732955.1 Kitasatospora sp. NPDC059747
CTCCGCGGATCTTCTGAGTAGCTCTCCTCTGATTGTCTCAGGATTCGTCTGTACTTACACCCCAACCGCGCGGGGGGGGCCCCCCCCACCCGGGGGGGCCCCCCCCCCCCGCTTCGTTTGCGTTCCGGGTCAGTTGACGTAGATCAGCGGGCTGCCCGCCACGGAGGTGTCGGTGACCGGGCCGTAGGCGGCGGTGAAGTAGCCGGTCTGGAAGCACAGGCCGGAGCCGGAGGTGAGGTTGAAGGGCTGGGCGGCGAAGGAGATGCTGTTGTCGCTGTTGGACGTGGTGCCGGAGATGCTGGTCGCCTGCTGGTAGACGCAGGTGACGCTGCCGAGGATGGTGTTGAGCACCACCGTGGTCTGCATCGGGCCGGCCGCGCCCGGGGAGAGGGTGACCGGGCTGCCGGTGCCGTCGCCGACGGTGTTGGTGTAGGCGAGGTTGTCGACGCTGATGCTCTGCACGCCCGTGACGCCGAGGACGCTGGAGCTGCAGCCGTCGAAGGTCTGGGTGTTGAGGGATTCGACGGCGTTGCCGGGCGCGGCCGGGTTGGCGCTGACGGTCGCGGAGAAGGAGGAGCTGGTGCAGCTGATGCCGTTGGTGCTGGTGGCGCTGTCGTAGAAGTTGGCGGTGGTGCCGGAGGTGAGACTGGCATTGAGGACGTCGCCCACCGAGGCGGCCGGGCCGCCCAGGCTGCCGGTGGTGAGGACCGCGGCGGCGTCGGCCTGGGCGGGGGCGACGGCGGTGGCGGCGAGGGCGAGGGCGGCGAGGGCGGCAGCCCCGAGGGTGCGGCGGATGCGCATGAAGGTGCCTCTCCGTACGGAGTCGGGTGGGGGTGCCCGCGTGCGGGTGTGGTGGCGTGCACGGCGGGGGAGGTGCCGGGGGCACGGCGGTGCGGCTCCCAGCGGGCCGCGCCGGGGCGGGCCCGGCGCCACGGGCCCGCCGTGCGGCGGAAGGGGTGCGGAGGTGCGCGGTGCAGTGGGGTGCAGGCCGGCGGCTGCCACCGCCGTGCGTGCGTCCGCCGTGCTCCCGGGCCCGGGTGGCGCAGTCGGCGCCGGCGGGCCCTGGCGGGTTCTCCGGCGGTCGTTCGCCCACCGGTTGGAAACCTGCCAGTGTTGTAAACCCGGTGTTGCATCAATGTCAAGACGGGACACAGGAGTTGGTGATGGAGCGGAATACCGTCCGGGGGGCCGACGTGATCCTGCTGCCGGGGGCGCGCACCGGCCGTGACCCGGCCCGTTCGATCAAGCGCGGCCCGAGCCGGCTGCCCCCGGCGGTGGTCGCCGCGACCCAGCGCGAGCGGCTGCTGGACGGGCTGGTCCACACGGTCGCCGAGCACGGCTACCAGCACGCGACGGTGAGCGACATCTGCCGGGCGGCGGGCGTGACCAGACCGGTGTTCTACGAGCTGTTCAGCGGCAAGGAGGACGCTTTCCTCGCCGCCCACCGGTTCGGCACCGGCGTGGTGATCCGGCGGATGGCGGCGGCCTTCGCGGCCGAGCCGGACTGGTGCGCCGGGATCCGGCAGGCCCTGGGCGCGATGCTCCAACTGCTGGCCGGAGTACCGGCGTTCGCGACCATGGCGGTGATCGAGATCGAGGCGGTCGGCCCGGCCGGGCGCCGGGAGCGCGAGCAGCTGCTCAAGCGGTTCCGGGCGTTCTTCGCCGAGGTGCCCCAACTCCCGTGCGACGTGGCGGTGGAGCCCCTGGTGGACGCGGTGGTGGGTGGCGTCTACAGCGCGGTCTACCGGCGGGTGAACTCCGGGCGGACGGCCGAACTGCCGCAGCTCCTACCGGCGTTGAGCCTGTTCTGTCTCGCCCCGTTCCTCGGTCCGGCCGAGGCGGCGCGGCGCCTCGGTATCGGCCGGGAGTCCGACGGTTCGGCCGCGGAATTATGAATTCCGTTACGGGACGGATCCTTTGACGTTTGGTCAAAGTGTTTCATGGGCTGGATCGTTTGGTGAAGATCCCTTCGTGCACTTCTATTGACCGGGCGAATACCGGGCAGTAGCTTCACGGTTGCTCCAATCGCGGTCCGACCGGTTCCGCCCCGCTGCCGAGGGGCGGCCGACCGGCCGGCCGCGGAACGCTGTCCGCGCCAGGACAACGTGCCAGTGACTGCCCAATCCACCCACTCCAGGGAGCGCACATGGCCATGTCCGAGGAAGCCGCCGCCGGGGCGGAGGCACCCGACACCCCGGCCGGGCCCGGAAGAGGACGCGTCCGGCTCAAGCGGACCGCCCTGATGGCCGTCCCGGCCGTCGTCGCGGGCGGCGTCCTGATGACGCTCACCGCGCAGGGCGTGCTCGCCACGCAGTTCTCGATCTCCGGCATGCCGTTCACGATCACCGCGACCTCGCTCCACGGCGACGGCTTCGAGCAGTTCGGGAGCCTCGACCACATGATCAAGAACAGCCCGAACCAGGGGCACACCGGCGGGCAGGTGCTGGTCGCGGTGACGGCGATCAAGACGGCCCAGATCACCAACCTGTGCCAGAGCGTCGACCTCGGCGGCATCAACCTGGTGATCCACGCCGGTGACGCCGGAACCCCGGTCACCGCTCAGAACCTCACCAGCGACTCCGACATGATGTCCGGCGACGCCTCGTTCTCCAACATCGAGATCGGCGGCGACGCCAGCGAGTACACCAAGGCCGGGGTTCAGGGCAAGCCGGGCGTCTTCGGCCAGCAGGCCGACACCATCGACATGGTGAACGTGAACCAGCACAACTACGCCAGCACCGCAGCCAGCTTCAAGCTGCCGCACCTGAAGCTGAGCTTCAGCTCGAAGGGCTGCTGATGACGGAGCCCACACCGCCGAGCGCCCGTGGCGGAGGGGGCGGAGCCGAGGGGACGGCTCCCGCTCCCGCCGCGGCGAGCGCGGCCGGGTCCGGCCCTGCGCCGGTCCCCGTGCCCGCACCGACCGCCGGCGTCGCGGCAGCCGTCGCGCCCGCCCGGCCGGTCAGGCGCGACTGGCGGGGACAGCGACCCTTCTGGGGCGGCCTGCTGGTGACGCTCGGGGGCGCCGAGATCCTCTTCACCCTGCGGGCGCCGCTGCCGGTCGTCCTGCACATGGGGATGCAGGGGATCGCCGGCTACCTCGTGCCGGCGGTGATGGTGCTCTGCGGTGTGCTGATCGTCTTCAACCCGGCGCAGCGGCTGTTCTACTCGTTCATGGCCGTGCTCGCGTCGCTGGGCAGCTGGCTGACGTCCAACATGGGCGGCTTCCTCTTCGGGATGCTGCTCGGCGTGATCGGCGCCTGCGTCACCTTCGGGTGGGTGCCCGACCAGCCGCTGCGGCGCGGCCGGGCCCGGCGCGAGCGGCGCAGGGCGCAGCGGCGGGCGGCGGGCAGCGGCGGGGCGGCCGGTCCGGCCGGGGCGTGACAGTGCCCCGTCCTCGGTGTCGGGAGAGCACCGAGGACGGGGCGTCGCGTTCCGCGGCCGGGGCGGGCTCGGATGGTTGCGGAGTCGCGGGGTCGCGCTCCGTGGCCGGGCCGGGCTCAGATGGTCGAGGCGTCGATCACGAAGCGGTAGCGGACGTCGCTCGCCAGTACCCGCTCGTAGGCCTCGTTGATCCGGTCGGCGCTGATCAGCTCGATCTCGGCGGTGATGCCGTGCTCGCCGCAGAAGTCCAGCATCTCCTGGGTCTCCGGCAGCCCGCCGATCATGGAGCCGGCCAGCGAGCGGCGGCCGGTGAGCAGCGCGTGCGCGTTCACCGTGACGGGCTTCTCCGGCGCGCCGACCTGGACCATGGTGCCGTCGACGCGCAGCAGTCCGAGGTAGGCGCTGAGGTCGAGGTCGGCCGAGACGGTGTTGACGATCAGGTCGAAGCGGCCCGCCAGCTCGGTGAAGGTGGCCGGGTCGGAGGTGGCCCGGTAGTCGTCGGCCCCGAGCTTCACGCCGTCCTCGCGCTTGCGGAGCGACTGGCTGAGCACCGTGACGTCCGCGCCCAGGGCGTGGGCGATCTTGACACCCATGTGGCCGAGCCCGCCGAGGCCGACGATCGCGACCTTCTTGCCCGGGCCCGCGCCCCAGTGGGTGAGCGGCGAGTACAGGGTGATGCCCGCGCACAGCAGCGGCGCCGCGGCGTCGAGCGGCAGGTTGTCCGGGATGCGCAGCGCGTACCCCTCGTCGACGACCAGCTCCGTCGAGTACCCGCCGTACGTGGGCCGGCCGTCGCGGCCTACGCCGTTGTAGGTGGGGGTCATGCCGCCGCCGGTGCAGTACTGCTGCAGGCCGGACGTGCAGTTGTCGCACTCGCGGCAGGAGTCGACGAAGCAGCCGACGCCGACGCGGTCGCCGACCTTCCACTTCGTGACGCCGGGGCCGGTCTCGCTCACGACGCCGGCGATCTCGTGGCCCGGCACCATCGGGAAGATGCCGGTGCCCCAGTCCTCGCCGACCTGGTGGATGTCGGAGTGGCAGATGCCGGAGAACCGGACGTCGATCACGATGTCGTGCTCGCCGACCGCCCGGCGCTCGACGGTGGTCTTCCGGAGCGGGGAGTTCGCGGTGAGCGCCGCGTAGGCGGCGGCGGTGCGGGTGGGAGCCTGAGCCGTGTCGTTCGTGATGCCCGTGTTCGTCATGTCCTCAAGGCTGCGCCGGACCGTACGGGCCAACCAGACCAACGATCAACGTACGCAACCCCGACGTACGCAACCCCGACGTAGGGAAGCGGAACGTAGCAGCGCGCAACCTACGCACGGCAGTATCACCCTCGCCCGCCCCCGGGAGCGGCTGCCCGCCCGCATACTGCAGACATGGACCAGCGCACCGAACTCAGCGAGTTCCTCCGATCCCGCCGCGCCCGGCTGCGGCCCGAGGACGTGGGCCTGCCCGACCTCGGCACCCGTCGCCGGGTGCCGGGGCTGCGCCGCGAGGAGCTGGCCCAGCTGGCCGGGGTCAGCACCGCGTACTACACGCGGCTGGAGCAGGGCCACGGTGAGAGCGTCTCCTCCGCCGTCCTGGACGCCATCGCCCGTGCGCTGCGGCTCGGCCCGGCCGAGCGCGAGCACCTCGGCCGGCTCACCAAGCCCGCCCGCCGCCGCCCCGGCCGCGCCGCCGCCCGGATCCAGCAGGTCAGGCCCGCGCTGCAGCAGCTGCTCGACGCGATGGAGGGCGTGCCCGCGTACGTCCTCGGGCGGCGGCTCGACATCGTCGCCTGGAACCGGCTCGGCACCGCCCTGCTCGGCGACTTCGGCGCCATGCCGCCGGAGCAGCGCAACATGGCCTGGCACGTCTTCCTCGATCCGGCCGCCCGCGAGCTGTACCTGAACTGGGAGGGCAAGGCGAGCGACGTCGTCGGCATCCTGCGCCTGGACGCCGGGCGCGACCCGGACGACCCGCGCCTGGCCTCCCTGATCGGCGAACTCTCCCTCAAGAGCGAGGAGTTCCGCCGCATGTGGGCCGCGTACCGGGTGCAGGACAAGGGTCACGGCACCAAGGAACTGCACCACCCGGTGGTCGGCCGGCTCAGCCTCCAGTACGAGACGCTGCGCCCGGCCGGCGACGACTCCGACCAGGTCCTCGTCACCTACCACGCCGAGCCCGGCTCCGCGTCGGCCGAATCCCTGCGGCTGCTGGCGAGTTGGGCGGCGACGGAGCTTGCAGCGAAGGAGCTCACAGCGAAGGAGCTCGCGGCCAAGGATCTCGCGGCGAAGGCCGAGGGGGAGCCCCGGCCGGTCGCCGAGAGCCGCACGTCGGAACCCAAGGGCTGACGTCCGGTCCGATGGTCCCGGGTGCCATCGGCCCTTCCGGCCGGGCCGGGGCAGGCCGTTGACTGGGCTGGTTATGGAGATCAGCAGCAGCCCCACGACCACCACCGCCGAGTACGACCGGCTGATCGCGCGTCACCACGCGATGCTCCTCCGGCGTCAACTCCTCACTCCCTCGGCGCCGTTCGAACCGAACGCCGAGGCCTACGGGTACGACGGCGCCGCCGACCAGCGCCTGATCCGCCTCGGCCCGCCGCGCGGCGCCCTTCCGCCGGCCGGCGGCGGCCGTGACCTCCTCCCGGCCGCGGGCGGCGGCCACCGCTGGAGCGGCTACCGGTAGCAGTACGAGTCCGACGAGGCGTCGCCGCCCGCGAGGTGCGTCTGGTGCACCCGCAGCCCGCGGAACTCCTCGCCGTGCGGGAAGAACCGCTCGTCCACGGTGAGCCCGCCCGCCTCGGTGTCCGCGTCCAGCTTGACGATCCACGGCTCGATGCCGTCCGGGTAGAACTGGTCGTCCCACGCGCCGTACAGCGAGTTGGTGAGGTAGAGCCGCCGCCCGTCCCGGCTGATCTCGACCATCTGCGGCGCCCCGCTCAGCGGCCGCAGCGGCTCGGCCGGGTGCGGCGTGCGGGCGGTGACCCCGCCCAGGCGCACCGAGGCGGTCCTCCGGGGGTGGAACGGGTCCGACACGTCGAACTGGAAGATCTCGCCGGTGCCCCACGCCGACACGTACAGCCAGCGGTCGTCCACCGACAGGTTGATGTCGGTGACCAGCGGCGGCACCGCGCCGAACGGCTGGAGCGCGGGCGGCAGGTCCTCGGTCTTGGCCGGCTCGGCCGGGATTTCGATCACCTTGCGCGCGGTGAACGCCGGCCCGTCCCGGTACCAGAGCCAGACGGAGGACGAGAGGTCCTCGACGTTCGCCACGACGCCCGCGAAGCCCCACTCCGCCTGCGGGTCGTGGGCCGGGCGCAGCTCCAGGACCATCTGGTACTGGTCGCCGAGGTCGACGCGCTGGAGGTGGCGGCCCGAGTCCAGCTCCCAGAAGTGCAGGGCGTGCCCGTACTTGCGCCCGAGCAGCAGCTCGGGCACCACCCCGTCCTCGACCATCCGCGGCGTGCCCCACTCGCTGGTGATGCCGACGTTCGTCCCGAGGTGCCACCACACGTCGTACGCGAGGTGCTGCGGCCCGCGCTCGGTCTCCCACGGGCGCAGCACGTCGAAGGTGGTGTGGTCGAGCAGCGCCACCCCGCCCGGTCCGTCCGTCCCGTCCCCGGCGCCGAGGCAGGACAGGAACACCCCGCCCGGCCCGCAGTGCAGCGTGTGCGGCCGCGAGTACCCGGCTCTGGCCGCCAGCTCCTGCGCCTCCACCGTCTTCACCAGCCGCGGCCGCACCGGATCGGGCCGGGTGTCCATCACGTGCACCCGCGACGACCGCAGCCCGGGCAGCAGCAGGTAGCGCCGCTCCGGGTTCTCGTGGCAGGCGTGCGCGAGGGCGCTGGAGCAGGCGTTCCACCCGAAGTGGTGCAACTCGTCCCCGAGAGTGGGCAGTTCGGCGAAGTTCAGCACCCGCCCGTAGCTCGCCGACGCCGGGTCGACGTCCACCGTCAGCAGCGCGTCCGGCCGCCGCCCCGCCCGGTCGAACCCGGCGACGTACGCCAGCGTCTCGGCCGGCGCGGCCATCGCCTCCGCGGCCGACCGGTACAACGACGGATCGGTGTGCCCGGCCGTCGAACCCTCGTCCTGCTGCACCATCTACGGACCCCCTCAACTCGCCTGCCGGTCACGGGAAGTGACGCGCGTCCGGGTAGCGTTCCACACCCCCACCGGCGCACCACAGGCGCACGGGGAGCGGTCCGGTGGTGCGCGCCGCTCGGTGGAGCCGATACCTGGCTCCGGCCGACGTCGGACAGGATCAGTAAGGTGAACGGCACCGGTCGTGGCTCCGGGCCGCCGCCGCGTCCGCCTGGTGGAGGCCATAGCGGAGGTGCACGGCATGACGTTCGAGGGCGACGGTGCTTACGACACTCGGAACCGGGTCTCGGGCACTGTGTCCGGTTCGGTGTTCCAGGCAGGGCGAATCGGGAACGTTACTGTTAATCAGTACGGCGGGCCGGGTGTCACGCCGGATCGTGGTCTACGCCGGGTTCTGCCGCACGACGAGGTGGTGCGGGGTCTCCTCGGCCGTCGAACCTACCTGACCAGTGGCCAGCTCTCGTTCATCAGCCCCGGGCTGGGGCACGCTGCTGATCCCGCTGCTCTGCTGCGTCGCTTGTCGGTGCCCGGCGCCCGCGGAGTGTTGCTCATCGGGCCGGCCGGATCGGGGAAGACGAGGACGTGCTACGAGGTCGCTGAAGGGGCCCAGCGTGCCGGATGGTGGGTCCTACACGTCCAGTCGCACAGTTCCGTGACTGTGGAAGACCTTGCACAGGAGGTCCTCGGCGCCAAGCGCGACCGGGTTCTGGTGCTGTTCGACTACCTGGATGCCTGCTCGCAGGTCGACCTGCCGGCCCTGGCCAACGTTCTCCTGCCGGAGGCCAAGCGCACGGGCATCGACGTGGGGGTCATGGCGTCGGTTCGCCCCGCCGGCCATCACGGCCTTTTGCAACGGGGCGCCGCAGAGCTGTTCGATGACGTCAGATTGCGGCAGGACGAGGACCACCAAGTGAGGATCGTTGAACACATCCTGCGAGAGGTGGCTCCCGGGGCCCTGCGCCGATGGGGGATGGCGGCGCTCTCGCGGACGTGTGGCCGGCGCCCGGTGATTGCCCTGTTGATTGCCCGCGCGCTCGAGCAGTTGCTGGCGGCGGGCCGCGCCGCCCCGGATCTCACTCGTGTGCCGCGTGGGGAACTCCACGGCTGGTTGCGGGAGGCGCTGCGCAGGGACAGCCTCACATCGGCCATCGAGCGGGACCCGGTATCTCCGCTGGAGCAGGTTGCTCCGAGCGTCTGGCAGCTGGCCGCTACTGCGGCAGTTGTCGTCTGTCCTCAGCCCCGTGCCGCTGTCGAGGCGGCGGTTGACTCGCTGCTCGACCGCCAGGCGGGCGAGCACCCGGGACGGCTGGGCGGGCGACGAGTCGTCGACACCCTGCTGTCTCTAGGGTGGATGGACGAGTCGGACGGCGAGCTGCGTGTCGTCCACGACATCGTCGTCGACGAACTGGCGACCCAGGTACTGTTCCCGCCGCCAGGCTTCAGCGTCGATGATCAGGGTGCCGATGCCCTCCTTGAAGCGGCGGCTCGGGATATTCCCTCACTGGCACGATTCACGGGACATATGCGGCGGCTCACCGCGGACCTCTCAGTGAACAGCCACGACAGGCGGTCCGTCGCGCTCGAACGGTTCTGCCGGGAGTGGGTGACGACGCACGCGAGCACGCTGGGTGCACGACTGGAGCGGTCGGGCACCGACGGTGAGCAGGCGCTTCTGACCATGGTTGCCAGCCCGCCCTGGAACGGCGTGGTGGCGGAGATGTGGCAAGACCTCGTCCAACCGTGGCTGAGCCAGGCGGAGGAGTCCTATTCCGCGCGGCCATTCCTCGACGCGGCTCTGTCGGACCCTCGGAGCGCGGCCCGCCCGCTGATCGGTTGCGCGCTGTCCTGGCTGTCGAGGCGAGGACACCAGACCGACGGCGACCATGTGATCCGGGCACTCCTGGGCCGGGGCGATCTCGACCCGGCCCAGGAACAGCTGACGATCGAGTACGCATTGGCGTGGGTGCGGAAGCATCCCGGATGGCGGACCACGCCAGCGATGCTGCACCTCATGTTGCAGCGGAGGCACGATGAGCACCGTTTGACTTTGGTGGCGGAGTGCGTGTTCGACTGGCTCCGCCCCAGCCGTCGGACCGAGAACGGAATCAAGGTGCTGCGGCGTCTGTTGGAGTACGACGGTCTCCCTGCAGCACTGCGGCGTGAGGTGGTGGCCCGGTCGCTGGCTTGGTGCGCCGACAGCGGGAGTGCTGGATCGCTCTTCAGGATGATGGTGCTGCAGATGCTGGTGGCCTGCAAGGAGGTCGATGGTGATCAGGAGCGTTCGGCGTGGGACCTCGCGATTGCGTCGCTCTCTCGCCGGAGCGTGAGAGCGCCCGAGGCTGGATTCCTGTTGCATGCCCTCCTCGAATCGCGCAGCGCCGATCTGGGCGAAGTGCCACATGAGGTCATCGACCGGGCCTTCTGGTGGCTCGAGGCCAACCAGATGACATCGGCCGAGAGCCGGCGCGTCATCCAAGCACTGCTATGGCTCCCGCAGACGTCGGGCGAACAACTCACCAGGGCCGCGGACTTCGCCATGGCCGAGCTCGCGGAACGGCCCGGTCAGGCGGCGCTCATCGGCTCACTGCTCGGCCGGCGCGAGGGCCTGACGCCTGACCAGGCACAATTCGGCATCCGGCTTGGCCTGGGCTGGTGTGACACCGAGCGGTCCCGCAAGGCACAACGGCCGGTTCTCTGCCCCCTGCTGAGGCGCTCGGACCTGGAGCCCGACCAGGCGGCGCAGGCCATCGACCTCGGCCTCGACAGGGTGGCCCGCACACCAGGCAGCAACACCGCACGCGAGATCCTTTGTGCGCTTCTCGAACGCCGTGATCATTCACCGTCGCAGTTGTCCGAACTGCTCGAGCGTTCGGTGGTCTGGCTGCGGGAGAAAGGCTCGTCGCCACGTGCCGCGTTCGTTCTGCTCAGCCTGCTCGAACGGGACGACCTGCCTCCCGACCTCGAAGCGGACGCGGTCCGTCGGGCCGAGGCAGCCCTCCTGGATCCACCTGCAGCGCTGTCAGTGTCCCGCCTTCGCTCGCAACTGGACCGTCGGAGCGGGTGAAGGACGCGAGCCGATCCGTGGACCAGCCGATCGCCGAGGCCGCCGCGCGGGACGGTGCTACCGGCCGGTATCGTCGGGGCTCGGGAACGGTGGAGACCTGCTGCGGCGGGCCCGAGTGCGGATAGGTGCGGCGAGAAGCGATGGAGTTTCGGGAAGACATCCTGGGTGCCCCTTACGAGGCGGTCGAGCTGCCGCTGCGGCGCGACTACGAGGGCGAGGTCTGCGCGACGCTCGTGCGCCGGCTCGTGCCGGGGTCCGAGAAGGCCGTGCTGTACGTCCACGGGTACAACGACTACTTCTTCCAGACCAACCTCGCCGACCACTTCGTCGCGCTCGGGTTCTCCTTCTACGCGCTCGACCTGCGCAAGTACGGGCGCTCGCTGCGCCCGCACCAGTCGCCGAACTTCGTGCGCGACCTCGTCGAGTACGACGAGGAGATCGACGAGGCGGTGCGGATCGTCCGCGAGGCGGACGGGCACCGGCAGGTGCTGCTGAACGGGCACTCCACCGGCGGCCTGATCGGGGCGCTGTGGGCCGGGCGGCGCTCCGGGCGGGGCCTGATCGACGGGCTGTTCCTGAACAGCCCCTTCCTGTCCATGCCGGCCTCGGCCGCCGCGGTGACCTTCGGCGGCCCGGCCGTCTCGGCCATCGCCCGGGTCGCGCCGACGCGGGTGCTGCCCTCCGGGCTGAACCCGCACTACACGCACAGCCTCCACAAGGACCACCGCGGCGAGTGGGACTTCGACCTCCGGCTCAAGCGGCCCGAGGGCTTCCCGCTGTTCGCCGGCTGGCTCGCGGCCATCCACCAGGGGCACCGGCGGGTGCGGCGCGGGCTCGGCATCGACGTGCCGGTGCTGCTCATGGCCTCCACCGCGTCGATCTCGACCACCAAGTGGCACAACGCCCTGCACCACGCCGACGGCGTCCTGCGCGCCGACGACATCGCCGCCCAGGGCCCGCACCTCGGCCGGCACGTCACCATCGTCCGGATCGAGGGCGGCATGCACGACCTCGTCCTGTCCGGCGAGAGCGCCCGCACGCAGGTCTTCGCCGAGCTCGACCGCTGGCTCGACGCCTACCTGCCGGCCGTGCCGGTCGGGGAGCCCGCGTGACCGACGAGCCGGTGCCGGTCGGGCGGCCCACCGACCTCGGGTTCGCCAAGCTCATGCCGGACATCGACCGCGACGGCGGCTGGCTGCTCACCCTCGACGGCACGCCGCAGTCGTACGTCGACCTCGCCGACCCCACGCACCTGGAGTTCGAGTACACCCGCCGCCTCGGCCACCTCGCCGACGCGCTCGCCCCCGCCGGGCGTCCCCTCGACGTGCTCCACCTCGGCGGCGGGGCGCTCACCGTGCCCCGGTACGTCGCCGCGACCCCCGCCCGCGGCGGGGGGAGGCGGTGGGGGGGTGGGGGGGCCCGCGGCGGCCCCGGGTGCGGTCGGCGCGGCCAGCGGAGTCCCAGT
>NZ_JBHWGV010000137.1:0-23498 GCF_042732955.1 Kitasatospora sp. NPDC059747
CCAATTCTTCTAAACCCCCCTTTCCGTATTCATTCTGGCTGGCACATATTACCAGACAAACATATTTTTTATAACAAAACGGTAGGGGCCCTGCGCGGGAAGCGCAGGCCCAGACCGTTTCTGGTCGGCAACGAGACAAGGCAGCCGGGCAGGAGTAGCGGGAAGGCTGGTGAACGTCCTCTTGGCGGACAGCACTAAGCCAGCACCGCCCTTCGGGCTCAGACCCCTTTCTGCATGGGAAGTCGGCTCCGCCGACTTCCTGCGCGCAGCGTGGGCCGTCGGCCCGGCCCGATCTTCGTCGGCAACCTCGCTGGAACGTTTCTTCTCCTCCCGGCCCTGCGACTTCCGGTGCTGCTTCGGCGGGCACCGAAGCAGCACCGGAACGGGCAACAGGAGCGGGAGCAGGGGGTGGGGGTGCGGGGCGAGGGGTGGGCAGCGGTCCTCTCGGGCTGGGCTGGTTATGGGGTGGAGGGCTGCAAGATGCCGGTGGACTATGTGGGTTGGGCACATGGGCCTCGGGCGCCGGGCTTCCTACGTTGTGGCGACATCGTCGTCCCCGGACCGGAAGTGGTGACCCATGGCAGCATCGGTTGAGAGGCGCTCACTCCCTCGGGTAGTGGCGGCGAGTCTGATCGGGACCACCATTGAGTGGTACGACTACTTCCTGTACGGAACAGCGGCTGCGCTCGTGTTCGGGAAGGTGTTCTTCCCCAACAGCGATCCGCTGACAGGCACGCTCCTCGCGTTCCTCACGTACGCGATCGGGTTCGCCGCGCGGCCGCTCGGGGCGCTGGTGTTCGGGCACTTCGGGGACCGGGTCGGGCGCAAGCGGCTCCTCGTCGTGAGCCTTCTGCTCATGGGCGGATCCACCACCCTCATCGGGGTGCTGCCCACCTACAACAGCATCGGTGCCGCCGCGCCCGTGCTGCTGACGGTGCTTCGGCTGGTGCAGGGGTTCGCCCTCGGCGGGGAGTGGGGCGGGGCCGTCCTGCTGGTGTCGGAGCACGGGGACCAGCGCCGGCGCGGCTTCTGGGCCTCGTGGCCGCAGGGCGGCGCGCCGGCCGGGAACCTGCTGGCGGCCGGGGTCCTGTCGCTGATGACGGCGGTGCAGTCGGACGCCGCGTTCCTCGCCTGGGGCTGGCGGGTGCCGTTCCTGCTGTCGGCCGTGCTGGTGGGCGTGGGCATGTGGATCCGGCTCGCGGTCGACGAATCACCGCTCTTCCAGGCCGCGTTGGCCGCGCAGAAGAACCGCAAGACCGTCGAACAGCCGCCGCTGGTCGCCGTCCTGCGGCACCACTGGCGGGAGGTCCTCGTCGCGATGGGGGCTCGCATGGCGGAGAACATCTCGTACTACGTCATGACCACCTTCGTCCTCGCCTACGCCGTCAGCCACGCGCACTTCTCCAAGCAGACCGCGCTCAACGCCGTACTGATCGGCTCGGCCATCCAGTTCGCCCTGATCCCGCTCTTCGGCGCGCTGTCGGACCGCGTCGGCCGCAAGCCGGTGTACCTGGTGGGTGCGGTCGGCGTCGGGGTCTGGGCGTTCGTCTTCTTCGGCCTGGTGGACACGAAGTCGTTCCCCGCCCTCGTCGTAGCCGTCACGGTCGGCCTGGTCTTCCACAGCGCGATGTACGCGCCCCAGGCCGCCTTCTTCTCCGAGATGTTCGCCACCCGGATGCGCTACTCGGGCGCCTCGATCGGGGCCCAGTTCTCGTCCGTCGCCGCAGGGGCGCCCGCTCCCCTCATCGCCACCGCGCTCCTCAAGGACTACGGCAGCCCGACGCCGATCGCGGCGTACGTGGCTGCGGCGGCGGCACTCACGGTGCTCGCCGTCCTCTGCGCACACGAGACGAAGGGACAGGACTTGGCAGAGACCGGCGCCGAGACCGACGCCGAGACCGACGCCGAGGCCCCGGCGGCCGATACCACCCCGGTCGGCAAGCCCGCCACCGCGTGACGGCCCAGCCGCTACTATCGCGCTCCCGCCCCACTGCCGATTGGCGGCACGCACCATGAACGACCCCCAGACCGGCGCCGCGCCCGCCCTGCGGCAGTTGCTCGACCTGCTCGGATCCGGCGCCGCCACCGAGGACTTCGCCGAGGTGCTGGCCGACGCCCGCCGCCGGGGGGCGCCGGCCGCGGTGCTGCAGGAGATCGACGACGCCACCTGGCAGGCCCTACGGGTGCACCGCACGCTGCGCCAGCACCGGCGCCGCGAGGCCGAGTTGACGGCGCTGTTCGACACCGCCGGCGACCTCGCGGCGTCGCGCGACCTGAACACCGTGCTGCAGGCGATCGTCCGCCGCGCCCGCCTGCTGCTCGGCACCGACACCGCCTACCTGACCCTCCCGGACGAGGCCGCCGGCGACACGTACATGCGCGTCACCGACGGCTCGGTGTCCGTCCTCTTCCAGACCCTGCGGCTCAGCCTCGGCGACGGCCTCGGCGGCCTGGTCGCGCAGACCGCCCGCCCGTACGCGACCCCCGACTACCGCACCGACGACCGCTTCCACCACACCGGCACCATCGACGCGGGCGTACTCGACGAGGGCCTGGTCGCGATCATCGGTGTGCCGCTGCTGCTCGGCGGGCAGGTCATCGGCGTCCTCTTCGCCGCCGACCGCTCGCCGCGCGCCTTCTCCCCCGACGAGGTCGCGCTGCTCTGCTCGCTGGCCGCGCACGCCGCGATCGCCCTGGACACCGCCAAGTCGCTGGCCGACACCCGCGCCGCGCTCGCCGAACTGGGCGCCGCCAACGAACTCGTCCGCGCCCACTCCGCCGCCGTCCAGCGCGCCGAACAGGCCCACGACCGGCTCACCGACCTCGTCCTGCGCGGCGCCGAGGTGCCGGACGTCGCCGCCGCCGTCGCGGCCCTGCTGGACGGCGAGATAGCGGTCCTGGACGCCGAGGGCGAGCCGCTGGCCGGCCGCGTCGCGTCCGCCGCCGGGCTGGCCGAGGCGGTCGCGGCCTCGCGCGCCGAGGGCCGGTCCGTCCGCCACGGCGGCCTGTGGGTGTGCGCCGTCCTCGCCGGGCAGGACGCGCTCGGCGCGATGGTCCTGCGCGGCCGGCCCGACCTCGACGACGCCGACCGCCGGCTGTTCGAGCGGGCCGGCGTGGTCACCGCGCTCCTCCTGCTGCTGCGCCGCTCCGTCGCCGAGACCGAGAACCGCGTCCGCGGCGAACTGCTCACCGACCTCCTGACCGCCCCCGACCGCGACCCCGCCGGGCTCACCGCGCGCGGCCGGCGGCTCGGCGTCGACCTCGGCCGCCCGCACCTCGTCCTGGTCGCCGAACCCGCCGAACCCGCCAGGGCCGCCGGAGCCGCCGGAGCCGCCGGGAGCGCCGCCACCACCGACCGCGGCCGGCTCGCGGGCGCGGCCGGGCGCTACCTGTTCGGTTCCCGGGGCATCGCCGCCGAGAACGGCGAGACCGTCGTCCTGCTGGTGCCCGACGGCGGCGACCCCGAGGAGACCGCCCGGCAGGCCGCCGAACGGCTGGCCCGGCTGGCCGGCTTCCCGGTGACCGTCGGCGCGGGCCGCCCGGCCGCGGGCCCGCCGGCGATCGCCGCCTCGTACGCCGAGGGCCTGCGCTGCCTGCGGGCGCTGCGGGTGCTCGGCCGCGCGGGCGAGGGCGCGTCGGCGCGGGCGCTGGGCTTCCTCGGGGTGCTGCTCGGCGACGGGCACGACGTGGACGGCTTCGTCGGCGCGACGCTCGGCCCGCTGCTCGACTACGACGCCCGGCGCGGCACCGAGCTGGTCCGCACCCTCCGCGCGTACTTCGACTGCGGGGGCAGCCTGACGCGGGCCAAGGACGAGCTGCACGTCCACGTGAACACGGTGGTCCAGCGGCTGGACCGGGTCGAGGCGCTGCTCGGGCGGGACTGGAACGTGCCGGAGCGGTCGCTGGAGCTGCAGTTGGCGCTGCGGCTGCAACTGCTGGCGGAGGCGTGAGTCCACGGTGAGGGGTGGGGGGCGGACGGCTGACAGGTCCGATCGGGCTTGGGCGTACAGTGGCGAGGTTGGTCTCGAACGCCCGGCAAGGAGCGGCAAACGGTGAGCGAGAACGTACGTTTCGTTTCGTTGGGCATAGGCGAGCGCACGGTGCCCTACCAGGAAGCCTGGGAGGAGCAGCAGCGCCTGCACGCGCTGCGGGTCGCGGACGAGATCCCCGACACCGTGCTGCTGCTGGAGCACCAGTCCGTCTACACGATGGGCAAGCGCACCAACCCGGCCGACCTCCCGCTGGACGGCACGCCGGTGGTCGAGGTCAACCGCGGCGGGGAGATCACCTGGCACGGCCCCGGCCAGCTGGTCGGCTACCCGATCGTCAAGCTGCCCGACCCGATCGACGTCATCGCCTACGTCCGCCGGCTGGAGGAGGCGCTGATCCGCGCCGCCGCCGAGTTCGGCGTGGGGACCACCCGGGTCGAGGGCCGCAGCGGTGTCTGGGTGCTCGGCGACACCATCCCGGACGCGGTCGTGGACCCGTCCCAGGTGGTCGACATCGGCAAGCTCACCCTGCGGCTGGGCCTGCCGCTGGGCATCGACCCGCGGCTGGCCGGCCCCGAGTACGCGCCGTCCAACGCCGGGCAGCGCGGCGACGACCGCAAACTCGCCGCGATCGGCGTGCGCGTCGCGCGCGGCGTCACGATGCACGGCTTCTCGCTGAACTGCGCCCAGGACATGACCTTCTTCGACAAGATCGTGCCGTGCGGCATCCGGGACGCGGGTGTGACCTCGCTCTCCAACGAGCTCGGCCGCGAGCTGTCCGTCGGCGCGGCGCTGCCGGTGGTCCAGCGGCACCTGGCGGACGTGCTCGCCGAGCTGCCGGAGCCCGCGCTCAGTCGCTGAGGCTCCCGGCCACGGCCCCCGACGACCCGGGACGACCGGTGATCGCCGGGGAATCTACTGGCCGGTAGCTCTGTTGCCCTGCGATTGCAGGGCGGCACGCCCGGCGAAGCCCGTACAACCACAGGCGTACCCTGGGGGTACCCCGTCTAGTTCTAGGAGTCGCACGTGTCCGCTGTCGCACCCGACGGCAGGAAGCTGCTCCGCCTGGAGGTCCGCAACAGCGAGACCCCCATCGAGCGGAAGCCCGAGTGGATCAAGACCCGCGCGAAGATGGGCCCGGAGTACAACGCCCTCCAGTCGCTGGTGAAGAAGGAGGGGCTGCACACGGTCTGCCAGGAGGCCGGCTGCCCCAACATCTTCGAGTGCTGGGAGGACCGCGAGGCGACCTTCCTCATCGGCGGTGACCAGTGCACCCGCCGCTGCGACTTCTGCCAGATCGACACCGGCAAGCCCGCCGAGTTCGACCGGGACGAGCCGCGCCGCGTCGCCGAGTCCATCGTCACCATGGACCTCAACTACGCGACCATCACCGGCGTCGCCCGCGACGACCTGGAGGACGGCGGCGCCTGGCTGTACGCCGAGACCGTGCGCCAGGTGCACGCGATGACCGCCGACCGCGAGGCCGGCCGCACCGGCGTCGAGCTGTTGATCCCCGACTTCAACGCGGTGCCCGAGCAGCTGGCCGAGGTCTTCTCCTCCCGCCCCGAGGTGCTCGCGCACAACGTCGAGACGGTCCCGCGCATCTTCAAGCGGATCCGCCCGGCGTTCCGCTACGAGCGCTCGCTGGACGTCATCACCCAGGCCCGCGCGGCCGGGCTGGTGACCAAGTCCAACCTGATCCTGGGCATGGGCGAGACCCGCGAGGAGGTCAGCCAGGCGCTGGCCGACCTGGTCGGCGCCGGGTGCGAGCTGATCACCATCACCCAGTACCTGCGGCCCTCGCTGCGCCACCACCCGGTCGAGCGCTGGGTGAAGCCGCACGAGTTCGTCGAGCTCCAGCAGGAGGCCGAGGAGCTGGGCTTCGCCGGGGTCATGTCGGGCCCGCTGGTGCGCTCCTCGTACCGGGCCGGCCGGCTGTACCGGCAGGCGCTGGAGCGGCGCGAGCAGGCGTCGGTCTGAGAGCAGTCCTGAGCGGTCCCGAGCCATCGGAAGGGCGGAGCTTCGGCTCCGCCCTTCCGTTTTCACCAGGTTTTGACCGCCGGATCACGGACTGGTAACACGGGGTGGTGACGATGGACCCGACGAGGCCGTTCGGTCCTTCGTCGTTCGGTCCTTGGCCGTTCGGTCCGTCGTCGTTCGGTCCGTCGTCGTTCGGTCCTTCGTCGTTCGGTCCTTCTCAGCCACGAGGGGAGTTGCCCGGGATGCGCATGCGGATCCGGTCGGTCGGAGTAGCGGTGCGGTTCGCCGAGAGCGTCCTGATGGCCGGCGGGCAGCAGCACGCCCGGCGCAACGCCTGGGCGGCGGTCTGCGAGAACCGCCGGCACGCGGCGGACCGGCACCACGACGCCGCGGCGCCCGCCGGTGGTGCGGCGGCACAGCCGGCCCGGAGCTGACGGAAGCGGGCGTTTCGTCGCTGTCAGCGACGACTGCCCGGCACACGGGTCACGGTTCGGTGCGAACGGGTACCCGGGCTTGGAGTTCCCGTACCCGTGGCACGTACCATGAGCGTTATGGCGAGGGAAACATCCGAGAACCCCGGGCGGCTGAAGCAGATCCGCCAGGCGTACATCATGACCAAGAAGGTCGACACCAAGATCGGCCTGATCATCGCCGGCGTCGGCCTGCTGACCTTCGGCGTGTTCCTCGCCATCGGCTTCGCAATCGACCACCCCGTCTATCTGGGCATCCTGGGCTTCATCGTGGCCTTCCTGGCCATGGCGATCGTCTTCGGGCGCCGGGCCGAGCGCGCCGCGTTCGGGCAGATGGAGGGGCAGCCGGGCGCCGTCGCGGCGGTGCTGAACAACATCAAGCGTGGCTGGAGCTCCAACTCCACCCCGGTTGCCGTCACCCGCAACCAGGACGCGGTCTACCGCGCCGTGGGCCGGGCCGGCATCGCGCTGATCGGCGAGGGCAACCCGAACCGGGTCCGCCAGCTACTGGCCTCCGAGAAGAAGAAGATGGCCCGTGTCGTCGGCGACGTGCCGGTGCACGACATCGTCGTGGGCAACGGCGAGGGTGAGATCCCGCTGAAGAAGCTGCAGATCCACCTCATGCGCCTGCCCCGCGCCATCACCCCGGCCCAGGTCACCGAGACCAACGACCGCCTGCGCGCGCTGGGCGACCTGCTCTCCAAGGCGCCGATCCCCAAGGGCCCGATGCCCAAGGGCGCCCGGATGCCCAAGGGCGGCCAGGTCCGCTGATCCCCTCCCCCGTCGACACGAACGGCCCCGCCACTCCTCTGGAGCGGCGGGGCCGTTCGGCGTTCGCGGGCCTCGGCGAGATCCGGGCCTCGGCTAGATCCGGACCTCGGCTAGATCCGGACCTCGGCTAGATCCGGACCTCGATGGTGCCGACCGCCTTGTCGTGCAGGCCGCGGGTGTCGCGGTCCCACACCAGCGGCGGCACCAGGAGGCAGAGCAGCAGCGTGCGCAGCAGCACCTGCGGGATCGTCGCGCGGCGGCCGTCCTGCCGGACCACCCGCAGACCGAACAGCCGCTTGCCGACCGTCGTGCCGGAGGTGGCTAGCAGCAGTGCGGTGACGCCGAAGAACAGCGGCGTCGTCCACAGGTTGGCCGAGGACGCGGTGCCCTTGCCGAGCAGTCCGTAGGCGACCAAGGAGACCAGCCAGCCGTCCACGAACAGGGCGCCGATCCGGCGGCCGGGGCCGGCGATCGAGCCGGGGCCCTCCTTGGGCAGTCCGAGGCGCTCGCCGCGGTAGCCGAAGTCGGCGCCCATCTTCTCGGCGGCCGCCTTCGGGCCGTCGATCCACGATCCCAACGCTTCTCTGGTGTCCACGAATCCACACTAACCGGGCGGTCGCCGCGCGCCGCCACCGGCTCCCCCGTCGTCCGCGAGCCTTCCCCGACCGAGTGAATCCCGGTGACCGGGCTTACCGAATGGTCCAGACCACTTATCGGAAGACCTGCAGGCCGGTGGGGTGTTTTGCCCTGGACCGTACGACTTTGCCGCCCGTTCGGCGGGTGTGGTTAACATCTAGGAAACGAGCGGGTCACCGGTCGGAAACGGACCGTTCCTAGGGTGAGCCGCATTCGCACGCCGAGGAGGATGCTTTGTTCAACAACGCCGCCGAAGTGAAGCAGTTCATCCAGGACAACGACGTCAAGTTCGTCGATGTCCGCTTCTGCGACCTGCCGGGCGTCATGCAGCACTTCTCCGTACCTGCGGCGACCTTCGACCCGTCCGAGACCCTGATGTTCGACGGTTCGTCGATCCGCGGCTTCCAGGCCATCCACGAGTCCGACATGGCCCTCGTCGCGGACCTCGCCACGGCCAGGCTCGACCCGTTCCGGGCCGAGAAGCACCTCAACATCAACTTCTTCATCCAGGACCCGGTCACCGGCGAGGCCTACAGCCGCGACCCGCGCAACGTCGCCAAGAAGGCGGAGGCCTACCTCGCCTCCTCCGGCATCGCCGACACCGCGTTCTTCGGGCCTGAGGCCGAGTTCTACGTCTTCGACTCGGTGCGGTTCGACACCAGCGCGAACGCGTCCTTCTACCACATCGACTCCGAGGCCGGCGCCTGGAACACCGGTGCGGCCGAGGGCGACGTGCGCGGCTACAAGGTCAAGTACAAGGGCGGCTACTTCCCCACCCCGCCGGTCGACCACTTCGCCGACCTGCGCGCCGAGATGTCGCTGGAGCTGGCCAAGTCCGGCCTGGAGGTCGAGCGCCAGCACCACGAGGTCGGCACCGCCGGCCAGGCCGAGATCAACTACAAGTTCAACACCCTGCTGCACGCGGCCGACGACCTGATGCTGTTCAAGTACATCATCAAGAACGTCGCGTGGCGCAACGGCAAGACGGCCACCTTCATGCCGAAGCCGATCTTCGGCGACAACGGCTCGGGCATGCACGTCCACCAGTCGCTGTGGACCGAGGGCTCGCCGCTCTTCTACGACGAGCAGGGCTACGCCGGACTCTCCGACACCGCCCGCTACTACATCGGCGGCCTGCTGCGGCACGCGCCGTCGCTGCTGGCGTTCACCAACCCCTCGGTGAACTCCTACCACCGCCTCGTCCCGGGCTTCGAGGCGCCGGTCAACCTGGTCTACTCCCAGCGCAACCGCTCGGCCGCGATCCGCATCCCGATCACCGGCTCCAACGCCAAGGCCAAGCGCATCGAGTTCCGCGCGCCCGACCCTTCCTCCAACCCGTACCTGGCCTTCTCGGCGATGCTGATGGCCGGCCTCGACGGCATCCGCAACAAGATCGAGCCGCTGGAGCCCGTCGACAAGGACCTCTACGAGCTCGCCCCCGAGGAGCACGCGAACGTCCCGCAGGTGCCCTCCTCCCTCCCGGCGGTCCTGGAGGCCCTGGAAGCCGACCACGAGTACCTCCTCGCGGGCAACGTCTTCACGCCCGACCTGATCGAGACGTGGATCGACTTCAAGCGCACCAACGAGATCGCCCCGATCGCCCTCCGCCCGCACCCGCACGAGTTCGAGCTGTACTACGACCTGTAAGAGGCACGTCCCGCCCGCGGAATCGCGGGTGGATCCACTCCCGTATGTGCAGGCCGGCGATCCGTCGGCCTGCACATACGTCGTTCCGGGGTCCGGCGGCTGGGCGGTTCAGACCTTCCTGCCCAGCGTGTCGGTCTCGGCCAGGATCGTTCCGGTGACGGCGAGGTTGCCCTTGATCGTCATCCCGCCCATACCCGTGCCCGCCGAGACGTAGTTGAGCTCGTCGATGTGGACGTAGATGCCGTTGTGGAGCTCGAGTACGCCCTCGATGTCGCCGCCTCCGGAAACCGACAGCCCGTTGTACACCTGAACCCCGCTGTCGGTGGCTTCCAGCGCGCGCTCGCCTTCGTCGCTGACCTCCAAGCCCCCTTGGACGACGAGGCGGCCCTTCACCCGCCCCTGGCCGGCGAGCAGGTCGTCCAGGTCGGCCTTCCCGGCCTCGACGGTGCCCAGGTCGTTCTGCCCGTCCCGGACCCGGATTCCGGCCTTCGGGAAGTCGATCCAGCCGTCGTCGGAATCGCGGCCGTGCACCGACCCGGTGTTCACGCGCTCCACGTCCGCCGTACCGGCCGTGACGGTCCCCCGAGCGCCGGTCCCGTTCCGGATCTCCACCCCTTCCGGGGAGAAGTCGACGCGGCTCCTGCTCGGCGTCCCCTCGACCCACGGAGTGCGCGTCCCGCTGTCGAACTCGGGGACGAGCGCATGGACCGTGGTGGTGAGGAAGTAGCCCTGCGACTGTTGCCCCGCACCGGCCGTCCCGGCGATGAGGACGTAGGTGGTGCCTCGCTTCGGCGGGGTGGGCGGCGACCAGGTGTAGGACTGCTGAGTCACCTGCGGTCCCTTGGCCGCCGACTGGACGAGCAGCTCGTTCCCCTGCGGATCGCGGATCCAGTAGTCGAGGTTGTCCGGCCCGTCCCACCGCAGAACGACGTTCCGGCCCGCGCCCACGTCCACCAAGGAGTTGCTCTCCGGGCGGAAGTTGCGCGGGATCCTCGGAGCCTGCTTCACCACTCCGAGAGTGGTGGTGAAATTCGCCCGCCGGATGGGGATGTTGTCGTCACCGCCGCCGGACCGCTCGTGGATCTTCAGGCGGACCGGTCCCGCCAGGTCGGAAACGGGGATGTTCTCCAGGACCAGGACCAGCGACTCCTCGTCGGGCAGGGTCAGCCTTCCCCCGGAGGGGGCATGCGCTCTGAAGCGGCCGAGGGTGCCGTCCCAGCCGAAGGTCGGGTCTTCCTCCCGCCAGACCGTGTAGTCCTTCTCGATGCTCGCACTGATCGCCGTCGGATCACCCGTCAGGTCGTCGCGGCCGCTGCCCACCGGTATCTCCACGTCGATGAAGTCCCACTTCACCTCGGACTGGTGGGTGTTGGAGACGATCACGTACACCGTTCCCACCGACGGTGCCCCCGGCAGCGACGCCTGCAGCGAGGTCGGATCCGTGACGACGGCGTAGTGCAGCAAAGAGGGCACGATGAGGACTCCCTACCTCGGCGTTTCACACGATGCGGACGGCAGACACGCAGTGGAGGCTCGGTGTTGGCGGGTGCACGATCGGTGCGGTGACAGCATCGGGCGGGACGCTGGAAGTTCCGGGGCAGGCGCACGGCGCCGACACCAACAGGATTGTATGGATGGGCAGTTGAGGATCCACGATCCTGTATGACTGGCTCGAACACGGCCCCTGGTGACCGAAAGCCGAAGCAGAGGACACGCGCGGTACGGAGCCCGGCCCGGGTCAGGTGGGCTCGGGGGTGAGGGCCAGGAGGGCGAGGTCGTCGGCGAGGAGGCCGGCGTATTCGTGGACGTCCTGGGCGAGGAAGGCGACCACGCGGTCCGGGGACGTCGTGCCGAGGGCGGCGAGGCGTGGGGCCAGGGGGTAGAACGTGCCGGTGGCGTCGCGGGCCTCGCTGACGCCGTCGGTGTAGAGCAGGACGGTGCTGCCCGGCGGCAGGGCCACGGCGGTGGGCTTGCCGTGCTCGTCGGCGGGCGCCAGGTTGCCGAGGCCGAGCGGGAGTTCGTCGGGGCAGGCGATCGGGGTGATGGTGCGGCCGGCGAGCAGCAGCGGGGTGGTGTGGCCGCGGTTGACGATCTCCACGCAGTCGGAGCCCGGGCGGTACTGCAGCAGGACGGCGGTGGCGAACAGTTCGTCGTCGCCGCGGTCGGCGGCGTCGCGGAGCACCGCGCGGTCCAGCTGGTCGGCGATCTCGACCAGGTCGGGGGTGTCGTGCGCGGTGGCCCGGAAGGCGCCCAGCACGTCCGCCACCGTCCGTACCGCGCCGAGGCCCTTGCCGCGGACGTCGCCGAGCAGCACCCGCACGCCGAAGCGGGTGTCGCACACCTCGTACAGGTCGCCGCCGACCAGCACCTCGGCCTGGGCCGGGCGGTAGAGGCCGGCCACCCGCAGGCCGCCGGCGCGCTCCGGGACCGGGCGCAGCACGGTGCGCTGGAGCGTCTCGGCGACGGTGCGGGCGTGCAGCAGGTTGCGGTTCTGCCGGATCCGCTGCCAGGACAGGGCGGTGCCCATCACTCCGGAGAGCAGCGTCGCGATGTACACCCAAACGTGGTGCTGCTCGTCGATGTGGCCGGCCCGCAGGGCGAGGACGAGCTGGAGGGCGACCGAGCCGACGGTGGTCGCGGCGGTCACCGCCGGGCCGTAGCTGAACGCCGCGACGACGGGCAGCGCGGTGAGCAGGAACCCGGCGGCGACGGCGTCCGGGACGATCGCCTCGGTGAGGAGGTCCAGGACGAGCAGCAGGACGGGTAGCCAGGGCACCCAACGCGGCACCCTGGATTCCACGGCCGCCCGGAACGGCGGGCGGGGCGCTGCGGGCACGGCGGGAACCTCCTGGACCACCGGGCGGAATGACCCGGTTCGTCCCTCCATGCTCCACCACGGTGGACCCCGCCACGAATGGTCGAACGTCCCGGATGCGTGCGGTCAGGGGCGGGCGGCGGAGGGTGACGGGCGGAGGGCCGGTCGGCGCAGGGCCGGTCAGTGGCGGAGAGTGACCGGCCCCGGCGGGGGTCAGCGGACGGTGACCGGGAGCGTCTCGTAGCCGCGCAGGACCAGGCGGTCGCGGCGGGTGGGCACGCCGCCCGGGGCGAGCCGGGGGAAGCGGTCGAGCACGGCCGCGACCGCGATCTCGGACTCCAGGCGGGCCAGCCGGGAGCCCAGGCAGAAGTGCGGCCCGGCGCCGAAGCTGAGCGGCTGGCTGCCGGTGCGGGTCGGGTCGAAGACCTCCGGGCGGTCGTAGCGGGCCGGGTCGTGGTTGGCGGCGCCGATCATGACGAGCACCGTGCTGCCGGGCGGCGCGGGCAGGTCGTCGACGGTGAGGCCCTCGGCGAGCGCGATCCGCGAGGTCAGCTGGACCGGTGCGTCGTAGCGCAGCACCTCCTCGGTGAAGGCGGCCGGGGAGAGCGCGCCGGTCCGCAGGGCGGCGGCCGTGCCGGGGTGGCGGAAGAGCAGGGCGAGGCCGTTGCCGAGCAGGTTGGTGGTGGTCTCGAAGCCGGCCACCAGGAGGAGCACCAGGTTGGCCAGCAGCTCGCGGCCGGTCAGGCGCGCGGGGTCGTCCGCGGCGATCCGGGCGAGGTCGGTGACGAGGTCGTCCTGGGGGTGGCGCAGGCGCTCGGCGACCAGCCCGGTGAAGTACCCGGCCAGCTCGTCGGCGGCCTCGTCGGCGACGTCGAGCTCGGCCGCGTCCTGGACGAACTCCAGGGCGACGGTGAGGTCCGCGGCGAGGCCGCGGAAGAGGTGGCGGTCGCCCTCGGGGACGCCGAGCAGCTCGCAGATCACGCCGACCGGGAGCCGGTGCGCGAAGGCGTCCATGAAGTCGACCGGCGAGCCGTCCGCACCGGCCCCGGCCATCTCGTCGAGCAGCCCGGCGACCGCGGCCTCGACGGCCGGCCGCAGCGCGGCGACCCGGCGGGCGGTGAACACCGAGGCGATCAGCGAGCGGACCCGCGCGTGGTCGGGCGCCTCGCGCTCCAGGATCGAGCGGCCGAACAGGTCCAGCGAGGAGTGCTCGGCGAACTCGGGGGCCAGGCCGGCCTGCATCTCGGGCGTGGCGACGCCGAAGCCGGGGGTGCGCAGCACCCGGTCGGCGGTGCCGTGGCCGAGCGCCAGCAGGAATCCGGGCCCGGCCGGGGCGGCACCGCCCAGCTCGTGCGCCCGCGCGTACAGCGGGTACGGATCGGCCCTGCCCTCGCTGGTCAGAAGGTGCTCGACGATCGCCGCGCCGTCCATCCGCTGCTCCCCTCCCCGGCCGGTGTCCCGGGCCCGGACCGCTGTTTCCGGTTCGTGAACCACCGCCGGGTGCCCGGGAGTTCCCGGGGCCCGGCCGGTTCGGGTCCGCGGCCCGGACCGGGAGCGCGGCCGGTTCGGGTCCGCTGTCCGGACTGGGGCACGGCCGGTTCGGGTCCGCGGTCCGGGCCGGAGCGCGGTCCGTCGGGCACGGCGGCGCTCGGTAGGGTGGGCGGCATGGAGATCTGGATCAACCCCCGCTGCGGCAAGTGCCGGTCGGCGCTGACCGAGCTGGAGGCCGCCGGGGCCAAGTACACCGTGCGGCGCTACCTGGAGGACCCGCCGAGCGCGGCCGAGCTGGAGGCGGTGCTGGAGCGGCTCGGCCTGGAGCCGTGGGACATCACGCGCATCGACGAGCAGGTCGCCAAGGACCTCGGGATGAAGCAGTGGACCAAGGAGCCCGGCGACCGGGCGCGCTGGATCGCGGCGATGGCCGAGCACCCGATCCTCATCCAGCGCCCGATCATCACCGCGGACGACGGCCACGCCGTCGTGGCCCGGACCCCCGAGGCGGTCAAGTCCGTCCTGCCGTAGCGCGGCCCGGCGCCCGGGCCGGTCAGTGGAGCATGGTGCGCTCCACCGGCCGGCCGGGGTGCCAGCTGAAGACCCACAGGTGGCCGTCGGCCAGGCCGGTGTGCACCACCTGCTCCAGGTCGAGCCGGAACGCGTGGAACGGGCCGGGCGGCGGCTCGGGCAGATCGGCGACGTAGGCGGTGAGCTCGGCCTCGTCGGTCAGCTCCACGGCGCGGCCGGACAGCTTGGAGTCGCCGCCCGCCATGGTCTCGTCGCCCGGGTGCGAGTGCAGCGCGAAGCGGCCGTCGCGCTGGAGGTCGCGGGCCTTCATCGAGCCGTACATCGACCCGAGCATCGCGTCGGCGCCGATGAAGTCGACCTCGCTGCCGCTCACCCGGGGCGATCCGTCCTTGCGCAGCGTCGCCAGGACGTGGTGCTTGTTGGCCTCGAACCGGGCCCGTACCAGGGGCGCGATGTCGGGGGCCTCCTGCTCGAAATCCTGCCAGGTAGCCATGGCGCCAGTCTGGCACCGGGTACCGACGACCGCCCCGCCCCCCGCCCGCCGCCCGCCGCGAAGGCCTTGTCGGTGGGCGGTGCCAGACTGGCCGGGTGACCACCACGACCACGTACATCGCGTTCCTGCGGGCCATCAACGTCGGCGGCCGCACCGTGAAGATGGAGCGGCTGCGGGCGCTCTTCACCGAGCTCGGGCTGGCCGGCGTCCGCTCGTACATCCAGACCGGCAACGTGTTCTTCACGACGGACGAGCCGGACCGCGCCGCCCTCACCCGGCGCATCGAGCGGCACCTGGCGGAGTCGCTCGGCTACCCCGTCCCGGTGATGCTGCGCACGGTCGACGAGGTGGCCGCCCTGCTGGCGGCCGAGCCGTTCCGGGGCGTCGAGGTGACGCCGGACGTCCGGCTGGTGATCGCCTTCCTCTCCGAGCCGCTGCCCGCGGACCTCGCCGCGCCGCACACCTCGCCGAAGGGCGACTACGACGTGCTCGGGGCGGACGCCGGCGCCGCGTACGTCGTGGTGCACCTGAAGGACGGCAGGTGGGTCACCAACGACCTGTTCGACAAGCGCTACCAGGGCTCGGTCACCTCCCGCTTCCTGCACACCACGGAGAAGATCCTGGCCGCCGCCAGGAAATCCTGACCGGCCGGCGGAACCGCCGGCCGCCCGGTGGTGTCCTGCTTCCCGGGGGAAGGCGGGAACACCGGGCGGCTGGCGGCCGGAACCTGGACAGCCGGGCACGGCGCCGCCGACAATCGGGACATGACGCAGCCTGAGATCCGGACGCACGCCGTCCGGCCGTCCGAGGACGAACGGGACCGGGCCCTCGGGGTGCTGCGCGACGGCGCGGGCAGCGGCCGGCTCTCGCACGACACCTTCCTTGGCCGGATGGAGGTCGTCCTCCAGGCCACCAGCCGCGCCGAGTTGGACGCCGTGATGGCCGACCTGCCCACCGGCGGCCCGGTGGAGCGGTTCGTGCTGCGGACGGTGGGCCGGATCTCCGCGTTCGGCGAGCGGATCGGCCGGGCCTGGCGCATCGAGAGGCTGCCCGGACTGAACCTCCCGCAGGCCGGCGCGACGCAGTTGACGATCGGTCGGATCCCCGGCTCCGGGCTGCGGCTGCACGACGCCTCGGTCTCCCGCCACCACGCCGAACTGCGGCACGAGGGCGGCGGCTGGGTGCTGTACGACCTCGGCTCGACCAACGGCACCCACGTGAACGGGCACCGCATCGCGGGCGGTGTCCGGGTGCGCCCGGGCGACCAGGTCCGGTTCGGCAACCTGGAGTTCCGCCTCGCGAACGGCTGAGCCCACGGATGGGCGCACGGATGAGCGCACGGCGGGGCCCGCGGATGAGCGCACGGATGAGCGCACGGCAGGGCCCGCGGATGAGCGCACGGATGAGCGCACGGCAGGGCCGGCGGATGAGCGCACGGATGAGCGCACGGCGGGGCCGGCGAGCCGCAGCGGTCAGTGCGGGAACTGCCGGGGCGGGCGCAGCTTCGGCAGCTCGTCCTGGAACTCCCCGACGACGGTGCTGATCTGCCGCGTCAGCACGGTGCGTTCGAGCCGGTCCAGGTAGCGGTGCTCGGCGGCCAGGGCCTCGACCGTGACCCCGAAGTAGATCGCCATCAGCGGGTTCACGAAGAGCTCGCCGTCCTTGGTGCGGTCGGTGAAGCGGACGTCGCCGAACTCGCCGCGCAGCGCCGCCGCCACCGAGCCGTTGACGATGCTGGGGTGCTCGGGGAACGCGGCCCTGGCGTGCTCGACGGCGTCCAGGTAGAGCGCGCCCTCGCGGCTGTCGCGGGGGACGGAGAAGGCGCCGAGGTAGCCGCCGGCCCGGTCGAGGGCGGCGAGGTTCTCCAGCACCAGCGAGTGGTTGACGCCGTGGTAGGCGTCGACGCCGAAGCCCAGGCAGGCGACCAGGCGCTCCGGCACCTCGGTGAGGCCGGCCACCGCGCCGAGGCTGGCCATGTCCTCCTCGGGGGTGCCGAGCCCGGCCTCGTCACCGCGCATCAGGATGTCGGTGCCGCCGTCGACGAGGAGGACCGCGTCGACGCCCAGGTGGCCGATGAGCAGCCGGTAGGCGTCGCGCAGCGGTTGGACGCCGACCGAGGGGAACGCCCAGACGGCGTCGGGCATGCCGTGCAGGTGCAGCCAGCGGGCGAGGGTGCGCTCCGGGAAGTAGCCCTCGGGGGCCGCGGTGTCCGGGCCGATCCTGGCCACGTCGGGCCCGAACCACACGTCGCCGGGCAGGCCGTAGAGGTGGGTGAAGGAGAGGTTGGCCAGGTGCACCTCCTTGCCGGCGGCGCGCAGGGCGAGCGCGATGGGGAGGCCGGCGTAGACGTCGAAGCCGCCGCCGGCGCCCGCGACGAGGATACGGTCGGCGGCCAGCAGGCGGGTGATCAGCGGGGGTTGCAGCAGCGAGGTCACCGCCGGGACGGTAGCAGGCCCGTGCAACCGGGGCGCTGTCGGTGGCGGGTGCGAGGATGCGGGCATGACGCAGGAGACGCCGATGCCCGAGCTCGACCCCGAGGTGCTCAGCGAAGCCCGTGACCGGGCCCGCGAGTTGATCCGGTGCGGCTTCCAGGAGCCGGACGAGATAGCCGGGTCCCTGGCCGAACTCCTCGACGACCAGGGGCTGACGGAGGAGGAGGCGGAGCTGATCGTGGCTCCGCTCTGGGAGGAGCGGCTGGCCGAGCAGGCCGGCTGGCCCGAGGTCACCGACGTGGACCGGCTGGGCGCGGCCTTCGACGCTCTGGAGGGGGAGGGCGTCGTCGCGGCGATGGACTTCACCTGCTGCGCGAGCTGCGGCTACGCGGAGATCGGCGACGAGGCCGACGAGGACTCGCGCGGTTTCGTGTTCTTCCACCAGCAGGACACCGAACGCGCCGCCGCCGGGCAGGGTCTGATGCTGCGCTACGGCGGATTCCGGGCGGCCGGCGGGCCGGACGGGGAGGGCTCGGTGGACGCGGCGGCGCTCCGGACGGTGGGGATCGGGCGGGAGGTGGTGGCCGCGCTGACGGCGGAGGGCCTGTCGGTGGAGTGGGACGGCTCGCCGGACAGGGCGATCCTGGTCGCCCCGCTGGAGTGGCTGAACCGCCTGCCGGAGTAGCCGCCCACGCGTGCCCCGCATGCCCGCGCCTGCCCACGCGTGCCCCGCATGCCCACGCGTGCCCCGCATGCCCACGCGTGCCCCGCCTACCCCCGCCTGCCCACGCGTGCCCCGCCTGCGCCGGGGCCCGCACGCGGGTCACCGCATATGCCCGTGACACTGCCACGCGCGTAGATCGACGGCCTGCGAAAGGGCCCCGGGCTCAGTCGGGAAGGATCCCCCAGTCGCCCACCGGCCCCCACAGCGGCGAGGTGCAGCGCTCGTAGGTCGCCCGCCAGTGCGGCCAGGAGCGGGCCACGTCGTCGTCGCACTCGGCCAGCAGCCGGTCGACGACGGACGGCTCCACGCCCTCCAGCAGCCAGGCCAGCGCGTCGGCCGAGCCCGGGCCGTCGGCCGAGCGCAGCAGGTCCAGCAGCTCGGGCAGGCCGCCGACCCGCGAGTTGTCGGCGAACACCCCGGCCATCCGCGGGAGCAGCTGGCGCTCCTCGATCCGCAGGTGCGTCTCCAGCCGGGCCGCCAGGTCCTCGATCGCGTACGCCACCGGCCAGACGCTCCCGGTGTCCCGGCTGGCGATCCGGACCAGCGTGGTGACCCGGGTGAACGAGTGGTCGAGGTTGTGGTGGTCCGACTCCAGCCAGTTGAGCAGCAGCCGCAGCTCGGGCGCGAAGCGGCGCACGATCGGCCAGATCCGGGTGTCCTGCTGCTCGTGGTGGCAGGTCAGCATCGCCGTCACGAAGTCCCAGTGCCGCAGCAGCGCCTCGCCCTTGGCGTCCTCGCCGGGCTGCAGCAGCCGCAGCGCGTTGGGCAGGCGGGCGAGGTCGCGGCGCAGCGCGGCGTGCACCAACCGCAGCCCGGCGAAGCGGACCGCCTGTGGCTCCTCGTCCTCGGTCCGCTCGGGTGCGGTGACGGACGGCGGCGGCAGCAGGTGGATCGGCATGGCACTCTCTTCACGAATCGGCGGGTCGTGCGGATCACGGCCCCCGGAAGGCGGCCCCGTTCACTGTGCGTGCAGTCGATCAGAGGTGAATCAATGTCCGATTGACGCGCAGGTCACAGCCTTTTGCGCGGCCCGGCCGACGGCGGTGCCGCACGGCCGGGGAGAGTGCCGGATGAAAAGAACCGCCGGTGCCGGGGATCGCTCCCCCGCACCGGCGGTCGGTGTGTCCGCACGGACGGCGTCAGTCGGCCGCCGGGCCCGCCAGGTTCTTGGTGAGCCACTGCAGCGTGTCCGGGATCATCTTCTTGAAGTCCGAGGTCAGGTGCTTGCCGCCGGGCTGCTCGTAGTACTCGATGGCGACCGGCGGGGCGGCCTTGGCCACCCAGCTCTTGACCACGCCCTTCTCGTAACCGTTGGCGCCGCCGGCGGTGACCAGCATCTTCACGTCGGCCTTGCCCTGGGTGACCAGTACGTCGGGGTTGTTGGCCATCCGCTCGGCGTCGTGGCCCTTCCACAAGTGGGAGTCCGGGATGAAGTAGCCGTCGATCGGGACGGCGGCCTTGTACACGTCGGGGTACTGGAGCGAGAGCTTGGCGCTGCAGAACCCGCCGGTGGAGGCGCCCATGATGCCCCAGCTGTCGCGGCCCTTCAGGGTGCGGAAGTTGGCGCGGACCCAGTCCGGGATGTCCTGGGCCATCCAGGTCGCCATCTTGGGCTGGCCGGGGATGTCGGAGCAGTCCAGCGCGTTGTTCTCGTCGCTGTTGAAGTTCTGCACCGGCATGATCATGATGAACGGGTGGGCCTTGCCGGCCTTGACCAGCTGCTCGTCCTCCTCCTGGATCGGCAGCTGGTTGTCGGTCCAGGTGTTGTAGCCGTTGCTCTGGCCGCCCGCGTAGAGGGTGAGCACCGGGAAGCCGGTCTTCGCGTACTTGGGGTCGTTGTACTCGGGCGGCAGCCAGACCCACACCTGACCGGTGACGCCGGACTTCGGGCCGGCCAGCTTGGTCATCATGATCGGGCCGGCGGCGGTGTCGCGGACCTTGGTCAGCGAGGGCTGGCCGGTCGGCATCTGGACCTTGCCGCCCGAGGCCGGGGCCGCGCCGGTCGGCGCGGGGGCGCCGGTGGCGGCGGCCGGGTCGCCGGGGACCGAGCTCGTGCCGGCCGCGCTCGGGGTGCCGGCCGCCTTGGCGCTGTCCCCCTTCCCGCCACCGGAGCTCCCGCAGGCGGCGAGCGAGGCAGCCAGGGTGAGCACGGCGGCACCGGTCAGGACGGCGCGGGAACGGGACGACTGCCTAAGCACGGTGAGGACTCTCCGACCGATGACGCGCCCGGGCCGGCTGGCCGGGCGGCGGCCCCCGGGTGGGGCCGGACAGGCCCGGGGGCGCCTCGGCGCGGCCCCCGGAAGTGCGGCTCGCCGCAGCGCGCCGTCCTGCGATCTTATGACGTGGGCCGGGGCGGGCCGGTTGCGCGTCGGCCACCGGAAATCCAATGTTTGTTCGCGATCAGGTAAAACCCCTCACATGTCCCGTGCGGCCCCCGCCGGACGGCGGGGTACACAGCGGACAATGCGCCGGGCGACGCGATCTTTGGGTCCTTGCACCAGTGACGGCGGCCCCGCCGATCGGCGACGATCGGCTCAGAACCGAGCCGGCTCGGACCCGAGAACGAGGAGCGCCGCCATGTCCCAGCAGACCGCCGCCGACACCGGAACCGCCGCCGACACCGGAACCGCCGCCGGCACCGGGACCGCCGTCGTCACCGGAGCCGGCAGCGGGGTCGGCCGGGCCGTCGCGGTCGAGCTGGGCGCTGCCGGCTGGCGGCTGGTCCTGGCCGGGCGCCGCGAGGAGCCGCTGCGGGAGACCGCCCTGCTGGCCGGCGGCCCGGCCGCCGTCGTGCCGACCGACGTCACCGACCCGGCGGCGGTGGACGCGCTGTTCGCGGCCGCCGCCGAGCGCTTCGGCCGGGTGGACCTGCTGTTCAACAACGCGGGCGGCTTCGGCCCGGCCGTCCCGGTGGACGAACTGGCGGTGGACGCCTGGCGCGCGGTCGTCGACCTCAACCTGACCGGCGCCTTCCTCTGCGCCCGGGCCGCCTTCCGGCAGATGAAGGCCCAGGACCCGCAGGGCGGCCGGATCATCAACAACGGCTCGATCTCCGCGCACGTCCCGCGCCCGCACTCGATCGCGTACACCGCGACCAAGCACGCCGTCACCGGGCTGACCAAGTCGCTCTCGCTGGACGGCCGCCCGTACCGGATCGCCTGCGGGCAGATCGACATCGGCAACGCGGCCACCGACATGACGGCGGCGATGAGCGCCGGGGTGCGGCAGGCGGACGGGCGGATCGCGCCGGAGCCGACGATGGACGTGGCCGACGTCGCGCGCACGGTGCGGCACATGGCGGCGCTGCCGCTGGAGGCGAACGTGCAGTTCGCGACGGTGATGGCGACCGCGATGCCGTACATCGGACGCGGCTGACCCACCACTGTCACGTCACGCGTCACTCGTCACTCGTCGTGCGAGTGGCGGTAGCGCAACTCCCCGCCCTCCCCGCCCAGCCGGTAGACGCTGGTGGTCGGCCAGTACTCGCCGCTCTCGGCGCTGGGCAGCCGGACCCGCAGGAGCATGCGCAGCGAGGGCGGCGGGGCGGCGGCGTTGACGCGTTTGCGGTGGCCGTCCCAACGCCCGCCGCAGAGTTCGACGTCGAGGACGACGGGGGTGGTGCTCATCCCGCGATGGTGTCAGCGCTTTCGCCCGAAACGGGGGTTTGAAACAGTCGGTCCACCCGCAGGAGGGACCCCCGTCACACCGCGCTGACGCGGCCGACGGGGATCCCCGACCCGCTACGGCCGCCAGGTGTCGTTCAGCGCGACCGTCCCCGAGGAGGGCACCGTCGCCGTCCGGTTGGTGCCGGACTCCCAGGTCACCGCCCCGCTCGCGTCCTTGCGGACGTACTTGTACTGGAAGGACGTGCCGGCCGGCAGGGACAGCGCCAGCGACCAGACCGGGTAGCCGGAGGACGAGAGCGGCAGCGCCTTGGCCGGGTCCCAGGCGCCCAGCGCCGGGTTGTCACCGACGACGTAGACGTTCTGGCCGTACGAGGTCGTCGCGTTGACGTTGAACGACGCGCCGGAGGCGTTCGTCCCGGGCTGGACGTACAGCGCGACCGCGTCGCCCGCGCCGACCGTCGCGGTGAACTGCCCGTTCGCGCCGACCTGGTAGGTCGGGCCGGTGCAGCCGCCGCCCGGCTGCGGGTCGCCGTGCTGGACGTCGCAGTAGGTGCCGGCGGGCAGGCCGGTCTGGAAGGTCTGGGTGATCGCGCCGGTCTCGTGGTTGATCGCGACGTAGCCCCGGTTGCCGCGGCCGAAGGCGATCGCGTTGTTGCCGTTGGACCACCAGTCGGTGACGCCGGTGCCGGCGACGGCGTTGCGGAAGCCGACCATGTTGGCGATCTGCCGCCAGGCGTGGGTGCAGTTCCAGCCGTCCTGGTAGCAGGCGTTCACGGTGCCGCCGTTGGGCGGGCCGTCGTCGTTGTTGGTGAACGCGTAGCCGGAGTAGACGTTGGGCGAGCCGTAGGTCGAGGCGAGCAGGAACACGTTGGCCAGCGTGTAGGTGTTCCCGTAGGTGTAGTTGAGGGTCGAACCGTTGCGCTCGGTGTCCCAGTTGTCGATGAAGCTGCGCGCCTGGCCGCTCGGCAGGTAGCCCCAGGAGGCGCCCCAGCCGTTGAGGTTGGCGAGCTTGTCACCGGTGAAGACGCGCTTGAGGTCGGTGCCGACGCGGAACTCGTCGACGTCGCCGTTGCCGGTGTACTCGGACGGCTGGATCGGCTCGCCCGCGCCGTAGATCACCTCCTGCACCCAGAAGGCGTTGGGGTTGGCCATCTTGGCCTTGATCGCGGCCAGGTCGGAGGCGGCGATGTGCTTGGCGGCGTCGATCCGGTAGCCGTCGACGCCGAGCGAGGCCAGGTCGTCCATGTAGTGCGCGATGGTCTGCTGGACGTACGCGCTGCCGGTGTCCAGGTCGGCGAGGTTGACCAGCTCGCAGTCCTGCACGTTGGTGCGGTCCTGGTAGTTGCTGACCGGCTGGCGGCAGGTGTGGAAGTCCTGGTCCTGGTAGACGCCGGGGTAGTTGTACTTGGTGTAGGCGGTGCCGCCGGTGCCGGTGCCCGAGCCGGCCGTCATGTGGTTGATCACCGTGTCGGCGACGACCTTGACGCCGGCCGCGTGGCAGGTGTCGACCATGTTCTTGAACGAGGTCCGGTCGCCGAGCCGTCCGGCGATCCGGTAGCTGACCGGCTGGTAGGAGGTCCACCACTGGGGGCCCTGAATGTGCTCCTGGGGCGGTGAGACCTCGACGAACCCGTAGCCCTTCGGGCCGAGGGTGCTGGTGCAGGCCTGGGCGACGGAGTCGAAGCGCCACTCGAAGAGGGTCGCGGTGACGTCCTTGCCGTTGTCGGCGGGCGGGGCGGCCTGGGCGGTGGGGGCGCCGAGGCCCGCCGTGAACGAGAGCGCCAGCGCCGCCGAGGCGGCGAGCGCTCCGGCCGCGCGGGCGGGCCGGCGGGTCCTCCCCGCCGAAGGCCCGGGGGGGGGTGGGGGGGTGGTGTGCAACACGTCTACAAGAGG
>NZ_JBHWGV010000137.1:23508-23896 GCF_042732955.1 Kitasatospora sp. NPDC059747
CCCCGGCGCGCGCGGGCCCGGCCCCCCCCCGCCCCCGGGGGGGGGGGGGGGGGGGGGGGGGGGGGGGGGGGGGGGGGCCCCCCGGGGCGGGGGCGGGGGGGAGGGTGGGGGCGGTGGTGACCACGTCGTCTCCAAGGGGGGCGGCTGGGGTGGGGCAGCCAAGGTGCAGGAAGTTTCTGTAACTTGCCGGAAACTTGCAGCGAACTTAGAGCCGCCGGGAGACACCGTCAAGGCACGGGACGAAACGTTTCCGCATCAGTAGCCGCAGCCGTCGGAGAACCGGGACACGACGAGGGGCCCGCCGCCCCCCCCGCGGCCCGGCCCCCCCCACCCACCCCAAGTAAGCCGCGGATGTTTGTGGTGTGGGGGCAGAAAAAAATACGGATGA
>NZ_JBHWGV010000138.1:0-23800 GCF_042732955.1 Kitasatospora sp. NPDC059747
CCGCAAGGACCAGGCCGAGGACACGACCGTCCTCACCGCCCTCGCACGCCTGCACGTCACCGGCGCGCACGTCGACTGGGCCGCGCTCTTCGCCGACACCGGCGTCCGCCCGGTCGACCTGCCGACCTACGCCTTCCAGCACCGCCGGTACTGGCCCGACGCCGCTGCCGAAGCGGCCGGTGACCTGGGCGCCGCAGGCCTCGACAGCGCCGGCCACCCGCTGCTCTCCGCCTCGCTCGAACTCTCCGACGACGACGGCCTGTTGTTCACCTCCCGGCTCTCCCGCCGGTCCCACCCCTGGCTCGCCGACCACGTCGTGCGCGGCAACGTCCTGCTGCCCGGCACCGCCTTCCTCGAACTGGCCGTCCGCGCCGGGGACGAGGCCGGCTGCGACCGCGTCGAGGAACTGACCCTGGCCGCACCGCTCGTGCTGCCCGAGCACGAGGGCGTCCAGCTGCAACTGCGCGTCGGCGCGGCCGACGAGACCGGCCGCCGCACCTTCACCGTCGCCTCCCGGCCCGAGGGCGCCGACGGCCGCGCCTGGGACCAGCACGCGACCGGCGTCCTGGCCGCGGGGGAGACGCGCACCCCGTTCGACACGACCGTCTGGCCGCCGGCCGGCGCCGAGGCGGTCGACCTGACCGGGCTGTACGAGGGCATGGCCGACGGCGGCTACGCGTACGGTCCGGTGTTCCAGGGCCTGCGGGCGGCCTGGCGGCGCGGGGACGAGGTCTTCGCCGACGTCGCCCTCCCGGAGGGCACCGAGGGCACCGGCTACGGCCTGCACCCGGCGCTGCTCGACGCCGCCCTGCACGTGACGGCCGTCAACGGGCTGCCGCACGGCGTCGTCCCGTTCTCGTGGGAGGACGTGTCGCTGCACGCCTCCGGCGCGTCCTCGGTGCGCGTGCGCGTCACCCGGACCGGCGAGGAGTCCGTCGCGGTGGCGGTCGCCGACGCCGAGGGCCTGCCGGTGGCGTCGGTGGGGTCGCTGGCCCTGCGCGCGGTGGCGGGCGGGGAGCCGGCAGCGGCCCGGGACGGGCTGTTCCGGGTGGACTGGGTGCCGGTGAAGACCGCTGCCGCACCGGAGTTCGCGGAGGTCGAGTCCCTGGCGGAGGTGCCGGAGGACGTGCCGCCAGTAGTGGTGATCCGACCGGTGGACGGCGACGTGCACGCGCGGACGGCGCGGGTGCTGGAGCTGGTGCAGGGCTGGCTGGCGGAGGAGCGTTTCGCGGCCTCCCGGCTGGTGTTCGTGACGCGTGGCGTGGTGGCGGGTGAGGACCTGTCCGGCGCGGCGGCGTGGGGTCTCGTGCGGTCCGCGATGTCGGAGGAGCCGGGCCGGTTCGGCCTGGTGGATCTGGCGGGCTCGGAGGAACTGCCGCCCACTGCCCTGGGATTGGACGAGCCGCAGCTGCTCGTCCGCGACGGGGAGGTCCTCGCGGCGCGGCTCGTGCGCGCCGAAGCGGCGGGCGAGCCGGTCGTGTGGGCCGGCGAGGGCACGGTCCTGATCACCGGCGGCACGGGCGGCCTGGGCCGGGTCATCGCCCGGCACCTGGCCGTCGAGCACGGCGTGCGGCAGCTGCTGCTGGTCAGCCGCCGGGGCGTCGACGCCGAGGGCACGGACGAACTCCTCGCCGAGCTCGCGGAGGCCGGTGCGGAGGCCGTCGTCGAGGCGTGTGAAGTCGCCGATCCGGTGGCGGTGGCGGGCCTGTTCGCCCGGCACGAGATCCGCGCGGTCGTCCACACGGCCGGGGTGATCGACGACGGCGTGATCGGCTCCCTGACCGCCGAGCGCGTCAGCACCGTCCTGCGCCCGAAGGCGGACGCGGCCCTGAACCTCCACGAGGCCACGAAGGACCGCGCGCTGGCGGCCTTCGTCCTGTTCTCCTCCGTCTCCGGCGTCTTCGGCGGCCCCGGCCAGGCCGCCTACGCGGCGGGCAACGCCTACCTCGACGCGCTCGCGGTGCACCGCCGCTCGCTCGGCCTGCCCGCCGTCTCGCAGGCCTGGGGCCCGTGGACCCGCGACGGCGGCATGATCGGCACGCTCGCCGACGTCGACCTGCACCGGATCGCCCGCTCGGGCATGCCGGAGCTCACCCCGGCCGAGGGCGCCGCCCTGTTCGACGCCTCGCTCGCGGCGGGCGAGCCCGCGATCCTGCCCGTCCGCCTGGACCTCGCGGCACTGCGAGCCCAGGACTCGGTGCCCGCCCTGCTGCGCGGACTGGTGCGCGGCCGGGTCCGGCGCGCGGTGGTCGCGGGCTCGGCCGCCTCGGCCGGCCTGGCGCAGCGCCTGTCGGGCCTGGGCGAGGCCGAGCGCCGGGCGGCCGTCCTGGAGCTGGTGCGCGATCGGATCGCCGTGGTCCTGGGCCACGAGGGAGGCTCGGTGGTCGACCCGTCCCGGGCGTTCCAGGACCTCGGCTTCGACTCGCTGACGGCGGTCGAGCTGCGCAACCAGCTCAAGTCGGTGACCGGCCTCCAGCTGCCGGCCACGGTGGTGTTCGACTACCCGACGGCGAGCGCGCTGGCCGGCTTCGTCCTGGAGGGCCTGTTCGGTGTCGAGGAGGCCGAGGAGCTCCCGGCCGTTCTCCCGGTGCTGTCGGACGATCCGGTGGTCATCGTCGGCATGGCCTGCCGTTACCCGGGCGGCGTCGAGTCGCCGGAGGACCTGTGGCGGCTGGTGGCCGACGGCGTCGACGCGGTCTCCGATTTCCCGGCGAACCGAGGCTGGGACCTCGACTCGCTCTACAGCGAGGACCGGTCCGTCCCGGGCACGTCGTACACCCGGCGCGGCGCGTTCCTGCACGACGCGGGGGAGTTCGACCACGAGTTCTTCGGGATGAGCCCGCGCGAGGCGCTGGCGACGGACGCGCAGCAGCGCCTGCTGCTGGAGACCTCGTGGGAGGCGTTCGAGCGGGCCGGCATCGACCCAGCGTCGCTGCGCGGCAGCCGGACAGGCGTCTTCGCGGGCATCATGTACACCGACTACCGCTCGCTCCTGGACGGCGAGGAGTTCGAGGGCTTCCGGGGCAACGGCAGCGCCCCCAGCGTCGCCTCCGGCCGGGTGTCCTACACCTTCGGCTTCGAGGGCCCGGCGGTGACGGTGGACACGGCGTGCTCGTCGTCGCTGGTGGCGATGCACCTGGCGGCGCAGGCGCTGCGCGGCGGCGAGTGCTCGCTGGCGCTGGCCGGTGGCGTCACCGTGATGTCGACGCCGGGGACGTTCGTGGAGTTCTCGCGGCAGGGCGGCCTGTCGGCGGACGGCCGGTGCCGTTCGTTCGCGGACGCGGCGGACGGCGTGGGCTGGGGCGAGGGCGTCGGTGTCGTCGTGCTGGAGCGGCTGTCGGATGCCCGCCGCAACGGGCACCGCGTGCTCGCGGTGCTGCGGGGGAGCGCCGTCAACCAGGATGGCGCGTCGAACGGTCTGACGGCGCCGAACGGTCCGTCGCAGCAGCGGGTGATCCGGCAGGCGCTGGCGAGCGCCGGGCTGTCGACCGCCGACGTCGACGCTGTCGAGGCGCACGGGACCGGGACGACGCTCGGTGACCCGATCGAGGCCCAGGCGCTCCTCGCCACCTACGGGCAGGACCGCGAACTGCCGCTGCTGCTGGGCTCGATCAAGTCGAACATCGGGCACGCGCAGGCGGCCGCCGGTGTGGCCGGCGTGATCAAGATGGTGCTGGCGATGCAGAACGGCGTGCTGCCGCGCACGCTGCACGTGGACGCGCCTTCGTCGCACGTGGACTGGACGGCCGGCGCGGTGGAGCTGCTGGCCGAGGCCCAGGAGTGGCCGGAAGCCGGTCGGCTGCGCCGGGCGGGCGTGTCGTCCTTCGGGATCAGCGGGACCAACGCTCACGTAATCCTGGAGCAGGCCGAGCCCGAGGCTGCGGGGGACGCCCCGGTGACGGCGGGGGCGATGCCCTGGGTGGTATCCGCCAAGTCCGAAGCAGCGCTGGACTCGCAGATCGCGCGACTCGGAGAGCTCGGTGAACTCCCGGCTGCGGAGGTGGCGTTCACGCTGGCGGGGCGCACGGCCTTCCCGCACCGGGCGGTGCTCGTCGACGGCGTCGAGGCGGCCCGGGGGCTCGCGGGTGAGGGCGGGACGGCGTTCCTGTTCTCGGGGCAGGGGTCGCAGCGGCTGGGGATGGGGCGGGAGTTGTATGCCCGGTTCCCGGTGTTCGCCTCCGCCTTCGACGAGGTGTGCGCGGAGCTGGATCCGGCCTTGCGTGAGGTGGTGTGGGGGTCGGATGCGGAGCTGTTGAACCGGACGGAGTATGCCCAGGCTGCGCTGTTCGCGGTCGAGGTGGCGCTGTACCGTCTGGTGGAATCCCTTGGTGTGCGGCCGGAGTTCGTGGCCGGGCATTCGATCGGTGAGGTGGCTGCGGCGCATGTGGCGGGGGTGTTCTCGCTGGCCGACGCGTGTGCGCTGGTGAGTGCCCGTGGCCGTCTGATGCAGGCGCTGCCTTCGGGTGGTGCGATGCTGGCGGTGCAGGCGACGGAGGACGAAGTCCTGCCGTTGCTGGGTGAGTTCGTGTCGATCGCTGCGGTCAATAGCCCGCGCTCGATCGTCGTCTCTGGTTCCGAGTCGGCCGTGTCGGAGATCGAGGCGCACTTCGCCGACCGCAAGACGGCGCGGCTGCGCGTCTCGCACGCGTTCCACTCGCCGCTGATGGACCCGATGCTGGCGGACTTCCGCGCTGTTCTCGACGGGCTGACGTACAACGCGCCGTCGATCCCGGTGGTCTCCAACCTGACCGGCGGACTGGCCGGAGGCCTCCAGGAGCCCGAGTACTGGGTGCGTCACGTCCGCGAGGCCGTCCGTTTCGCCGACGGCGTCCGTACGTTGGAGGCCGCGGGCGTCACGCGCTTCCTGGAGCTCGGCCCCGACGGTGTCCTCACCGCGCTCGCGGCGTCCTCGCTCTCCGACGACGCCGTGGTGGCCTCCGCCCTCCGCAAGGACCAGGCCGAGGACACGACCGTCCTGACCGCCCTCGCACGCCTGCACGTCACCGGCGCGCACGTCGACTGGGCCGCGCTCTTCGCCGGCACCGGTGCCCGCGCCGTGAACGTGCCCACGTACGCGTTCCAGCACCGGCACTACTGGCCGGCGGTCACCCTCGCGCGCGGCGGCGACGTCCGGCTCGCGGGACTCGGTGCCGCCGAGCACCCGCTGCTGGGTGCGGCCGTCGAGCTCGTCAACACGGACGGCTACCTGTTCACCGGCCGGCTGTCGGCCCGGTCGCACGGGTGGCTCGCGGACCACGTCGTCATGGGTTCCGTCCTGGCGCCGGGCACGGCGCTGGTCGAACTGGCGGTGCGCGCGGGCGACGAGGTCGGCTGCGACCTGGTCGAGGAGCTGACGCTGGCCGCGCCGCTCGTCCTGCCCGAGCGGGGCGGCGTGCGGGTGCAGGTGTGGGTCGGCGAGCCGGACGCGTCCGGGCGGCGTGCGCGCACGGTGCACGCCCGGCCGGACGAAGCGGACGGGACGGATTGGACCCTCCACGCGACCGGTGTGCTGGGGACGGGCGCTACGCCCGTGCCCTTCGAGACGGCCGCGTGGCCGCCGGCCGGTGCCGAGGCGGTCGACCTGACCGGGCTGTACGAGGGCCTGGCGGAGGCCGGGTTCGGGTACGGCCCGGCGTTCCGGGGGCTCGGTGCGGCCTGGCGGCGCGGGGACGAGGTCTTCGCGGAGGTCGCCCTGCCCGAGGGCACGGAGGGCGCGAGCTTCGGCCTGCACCCGGCGCTGTTCGACGCCTGCCTGCACGCGTTCGCGCTGACCGGCTCCGACGAGCGCGGAGTGCCGTTCGCGTGGGAGGACGTGGCGCTGCACGCCTCCGGCGCGTCGGCGGTCCGGGTGCGGCTGACGCCGGCGGCGGGTGGCGGGATGGCGCTCGCGATCGCCGACACCGAGGGACGCCCGGTGGCGACCGTCGGGTCACTGGTCGTGCGCTCGGTGGCGGCGGGCGAGGCGAGCCGGGTGGGTCAGGACTCGCTGTTCCGGGTGGACTGGGTGCCGGTGAAGGCGGCCGCTGCTCCGCAGTTCGTGGCAGTCGGGTCGTTGGCGGAGGTGCCCAAGGAGGTGCCGCCGGTGGTCGTGATCGAGGCGGCCGCTGGTGAGGTGCACGCGCGGACGGCGCAGGTGCTGGAGCTGGTGCAGGGCTGGCTTTCGGAGGAGCGTTTCAGCGAGTCTCGGCTGGTGTTCGTGACGCGTGGCGTGGTGGCGGGCGAGGACCTGCCGGGCGCAGCGGTGTGGGGCTTGGTGCGGTCGGCGGTGTCGGAGGAGCCGGGCCGGTTCGGTCTGGTGGATCTGGCGGGGGACGAGGTGCTTCTGCCGGGGGCTCTGGGCCTGGATGAGCCGGAGCTGCTCGTCCGCGACGGTGAAGTCCTTGCGGCTCGCCTGATGCGGACGGAAGCCACGGCCGACGCGGTGGCGTGGCCGAGTGAGGGCACGGTCCTGATCACCGGTGGTACCGGTGGCCTCGGGCAGCTCGTGGCCCGGCACCTGGCGGCCGAATACGGCGTGCGCGACCTGCTGCTGGTCAGCCGCCGGGGCGTTGACGCCGAGGGCGTCGAGGAACTGCTGGCGGAGCTCGGCGCAGGGGCAGTCGTCGAGTCCTGCGACGTCGCCGACGAGGCCGCCGTCGCCGACCTGTTCGCCCGGCATGACATCCGCGCCGTCGTTCACACCGCCGGTGTGCTCGACGACGGCGTGATCGGCTCGCTCACCCCCGAGCGGGTCTCGGCCGTCCTCCGCCCGAAGGCGGACGCGGCGTGGAACCTGCACCGGGCCGCCGAGAACGTTGAAGCGTTCGTCCTCTTCTCCTCCGTCGCCGGCACGCTCGGCAGCGCAGGTCAGGCCGCCTACGCGGCGGGCAACGCCTACCTGGATGCCCTGGCGGTCCACCGCCGCTCGCTCGGTCTGCCCGCCGTCTCCCTGGCCTGGGGCCCGTGGTCCGACGTGGCGGGCATGACCGGCACGCTCACCGGCGCCGAGGCCGAGCGCATCGCCCGGCTCGGCCTGCCGGCCATCGCCCCGGAACAGGGCGTCGCGCTCTTCGACGCGGCTCTGGCCACCGGGCACCCGGCCGTGCTGCCGGTCCGCCTCGACGTGGCGGCGATGGCCGCGCACGGCGAGGTTCCCACCCTGCTGCGCGGCCTGGTGCGGGGCCGCGTCCGGCGCGCCGCCGTCGCCGGTTCGGCCGTGTCGGCGGGCCTGGCGCAGCGGTTGTCGGGTCTGGGCGAGGCCGAGCGCCGGGCGGCTGTCCTCGACCTGGTGCGCGATCAGATCGCGCTCGTGCTCGGCCACGCCGCCGGCTCGGCGGTCGACCCGTCCCGGGCGTTCCAGGACCTCGGCTTCGACTCGCTGACGGCGGTCGAGCTGCGCAACCGGCTCAAGTCGGTGACCGGTCTCCAGCTGCCGGCCACCGTCGTGTTCGACTACCCGACGGCGAGCGCGCTGGCCGCCTTCCTGCTGGAGGGCCTGTTCGGCACCGAGAGCGTCGTCCACGTCCCCGAGGCTCTGCCGTCGCCGTCGGACGATCCGATCGTCATCGTCGGCATGGCCTGCCGCTACCCGGGCGGCGTCGAGTCGCCCGAGGACCTGTGGCGCCTGGTGGCCGACGGCGTCGACGCGGTGTCCGGCTTCCCGGTGAACCGCGGCTGGGACATCGAGACCCTCTACAACCCGGACCCGGAGCACATCGGGACCTCCTACACGCGCTCCGGTGGATTCCTGCACACGGCAGGGGAGTTCGACCACGAGTTCTTCGGGATGAGCCCGCGCGAGGCGCTGGCGACGGACGCGCAGCAGCGTCTGCTGCTGGAGACCTCGTGGGAGGCGTTCGAGCGGGCGGGCATCGACCCGGTGTCGCTGCGCGGCAGTCGGACGGGCGTCTTCGCGGGTGTCATGTACGCGGACTACGCGAGCCTGCTGGGCGGTGGCGACTTCGAGGGCTACCAGGGCAGTGGCAGCGCGGGGAGCGTGGCCTCGGGCCGCGTCTCGTACACGCTGGGCCTGGAGGGCCCGGCGGTGACGGTGGACACGGCGTGCTCGTCGTCGCTGGTGGCGATGCACCTGGCGGCGCAGGCGCTGCGCGGCGGCGAGTGCTCGCTGGCGCTCGCGGGCGGTGTGACGGTGATGTCGACACCGAACACCTTCGTGGAGTTCTCGCGGCAGGGCGGCCTGTCGGCGGACGGCCGGTGCCGTTCGTTCGCGGACGCGGCGGACGGCGTGGGCTGGGGCGAGGGCGTCGGCATGGTGGTGCTGGAGCGCCTGTCGGACGCCCGCCGGAACGGGCACCGCGTGCTGGCCGTCCTGCGCGGCAGCGCGGTGAACCAGGACGGCGCGTCGAACGGTCTGACGGCGCCGAACGGTCCGTCGCAGCAGCGGGTGATCCGGCAGGCGCTGGCGAGTGCCGGGCTGTCGACCGCCGACGTCGACGCCGTCGAGGCGCACGGCACGGGCACGACACTCGGTGACCCGATCGAGGCCCAGGCGCTGCTGGCCACCTACGGTCAGGACCGCGAACTGCCCCTGCTGCTCGGCTCGATCAAGTCGAACATCGGCCACTCCCAGGCCGCGGCCGGTGTCGCCGGTGTGATCAAGATGGTGCTCGCAATGCAGAACGGCGTGCTGCCGCGCACGCTGCACGTGGACGCGCCCTCCTCGCACGTGGACTGGACGGCCGGCGCCGTCGAGCTGCTCACCGAGCGCACCGACTGGCCTGCCACCGGTCACGCGCGCCGGGCGGGCGTGTCGTCCTTCGGGATCAGCGGCACCAACGCCCACGTCATCCTGGAGCAGGCCGAGCCCGAGGCCGGGCTGGACGCCGCGGTGACGGCCGGGGTGATGCCCTGGGTGGTGTCCGCCAAGTCCGAGGCGGCACTGGACGCGCAGCTCGCGCGGCTCGCGGAGCTTGATGAACGTCCCACCGAAGACGTGGCGTTGACCCTGGCGGGGCGGTCGCTCTTCCCGCATCGAACAGTGATCGTCGACGGCTCCGAAGCGGCCCGAGGGGTCGCGGGCGACGGCAAGAGCGCGTTCCTGTTCTCCGGTCAGGGCTCGCAACGGCTGGGCATGGGGCGGGAGTTGTACGAGCGCTTCCCGGTGTTTGCCCAGGCCTTCGACGAGGTGTGCGACGGGCTGGAGCTTCCCGTTCGGGACGTCGTGTGGGGCTCGGATGCGGAGCTGCTGAACCGGACGGAGTACGCCCAGGCGGGGCTGTTCGCCGTCGAGGTGGCGCTCTACCGTCTCGTCGAATCCCTCGGCGTGCGCGCGGAGTTCTTGGCCGGGCACTCGATCGGTGAGGTGGCTGCGGCGCATGTGGCCGGGGTGTTCTCACTGGCCGACGCCTGCGCTCTGGTCGCCGCGCGTGGCCGTCTGATGCAGGCGCTGCCGTCCGGTGGCGCGATGCTGGCCGTGCAGGCGACGGAGGACGAAGTCCTGCCGCTGATCGGCGAGTTCGTGTCGATCGCCGCCGTCAACGGCCCGCGCTCGATCGTCGTCTCCGGGACGGAGGAGGCCATCGCGGCGATCGAGGCGCACTTCGCCGACCGCAAGACGAACCGGCTGCGCGTGTCCCACGCCTTCCACTCGCCGCTGATGGACCCGATGCTGGAGGACTTCCGTACGGTCCTCAACGGGCTGAGCTACAGCGCTCCTTCGCTCCCGGTGGTGTCCAACCTGACGGGATCCCTGGCTGAGGACCTCACGACCCCCGACTACTGGGTGCGCCACGTCCGCGAGGCCGTCCGCTTCGCCGACGGCATCCGGACCCTCCACGAGGCCGGCGTCACCCGCTACCTCGAACTCGGCCCGGACGCCGTCCTCACCGCCCTCACCGCGAGCGCCCTGCCCGACGGCGAGGCCGAAACCATCCCGGCGCTCCGCCGCAACCGGGCCGAGGAGCGAACTCTCGTCGACGCCCTCGCCCGCCTCCACGTCCACGGCGCGTCGGTGGACTGGGCCGCTCTGTTCGCCGCCACCGGCGCCCGGCCCGTCGACCTGCCGACCTACGCCTTCCAGCGTCGCCGCTTCTGGCCCGCGCCCCTCGCCGCCCGTGGCGGCGACGTCCGCTCCGCCGGCCTCGGCGTCACCACGCACCCCATGCTCGCCGCCGCCGTCGAACTGGCCGACGAGGACGGGCTGGTGCTCACCGGACGGCTGTCGACGGCCGCGTTCCCCTGGCTGGCCGACCACGTCGTCCAGGGCACGGTCCTGGTCCCCGGCGCCGGCCTGCTCGAACTCGCGCTGCGCGCGGCCGCCGAGGTGGGCTGCGAGCAGGTCGAGGAACTGACGCTGGCCGCGCCGCTGGTGCTGCCCGAGCACGGTGCGCTCCAGCTCCAGCTCCGCGTGGGAACGCCGGACGCCACCGGCGGCCGGGAGCTCACGATCCACTCCCGCCTGGACGGGGATCCGGACGCCGGGTGGGTCCAGCACGCGGCCGGATCGCTGGCCGTCGGCGGAGCCGTCGAGGCCGAGGCGTTCGACGTCTGGCCGCCGGCCGGCGCCGAGCCGCTGCCGGTGGAGGGCGCCTACGAGCGCATGGCCGAGGCCGGGTTCGGCTACGGCCATGCCTTCCAGGGCCTGCGGGCGGCCTGGCGGCGCGGGAACGAGCTGTTCGCGGACGTCGAACTCCCCGAGGACGTCGAGGCCGACGGCTTCGGCGTGCACCCGGCGCTGCTCGACGCGGCCATGCACGTCGCCATCGTGGACGCCGGGAGCGACGACACCGTGGTCCCGTTCGCGTGGACGGGCGCCGCGCTGCGCGCCGTCGGCGCCTCGGCGGTGCGGGGGCGCCTGGTGCGGCTCGACGGTGGCGGGCTGCGGCTCGACCTCGCCGACCCGGCGGGCGGCCCGGTGCTGACGGTGGCTTCCGTGAAGGGCCGGGCGGTCTCGGCGGAGCAGCTGGGCTCGGCCGACCCGCTGTACGCGGTCGAGTGGTCGGAGCTGCCGGCCACCCCGGACGCGGGCGCGGAGTGGACGGCCTGGGACGCCCTGCCCGCCGAGGGCGCGGCCCCGGAGACCGTCGTCCTGGACTGCTCGGCCGTGCCTGCTCCGGACGGCGATGTTCCGGCGGCCGTGCGCGAGGTGACGCAGCACGTGCTGCGCGCGGTGCAGGCGTGGCTGGTGGAGGAGCGGTTCGCGGCGTCGCGTCTGGTGGTGGTGACGCGGGGTGCGGTGGCCGTGCGCGAAGGCGAGGCGGTGGATCTGGCGCAGGCCCCGGTGTGGGGTCTGGTCCGGGCGGCGCAGGCCGAGAACCCTGGCCGCTTCGTCCTGCTGGACACCGACGGGGAGGTGATCGTCACCGCTGAGCCGGAGTCGGCCGTGCGCGGCGGGGCCGTCTGCGTCCCGCGTCTGAGCCGGCTGCCGCAGCCTGGGGGCCCGCTGCCGATCAGCTCGGATGACACGGTGCTGATCACCGGTGGCACGGGTGGTCTGGGGGCTGTCGTGGCCCGGTACCTGGCCGCCGAGTGCGGCGTGCGCAGTCTGGTGCTGACGAGCCGTCGTGGTGTGGAGGCGCCGGGCGCGGTGGAGCTGGTGGCGGAGCTGTCCGCCCTCGGCGCTGCCGCGGACGTGCGCGCTTGTGACATGGCGGACCGCGCGGCCGTGACCGCGCTGATCGACGCGATCCCGGAGCTCAGCGCCGTGGTCCACGCCGCCGGTGTCGGTGACAACGGTCTGGTCGGCGCGCTCACCCCGGACCGGATGGATGCCGTTCTGGCCCCGAAGGCCGACGGTGCGTGGTACCTGCACGAGCTGACCAGCCACCTCGATCTGACCGCGTTCGTGCTCTTCTCCTCCGCGGGCGGCCTCGTCCTGACCGCCGGCCAGGGCAACTACGCCGCCGCGAACGTCTTCCTCGACGCCCTCGCCGCCCACCGCCACGCCGCCGGCCTGCCCGCCACCTCCATGGCCTACGGCCTCTGGGACGTCGGCGCCGGCCTCGGCCGCGACCTCGCCGACGTCGACCGGGCACGGATGGCCACGCAGGGCGTCCCCGTCCTCGACCACGCGACCGGCCTCGCCCTCTTCGCCACCGCCCTGCGCAGCGAGCGCGCCACCGTCGTCCCGATCCGGGTCGACGCCGCCGCCCTGCGCGCCCGCACCGACGAGGTCCCCGCACTCCTGCGCGCCCTCGCCGCGCCGCGCCGGCGCGCCGAGCTGCCCGCGAGCGGCCGCGCGACCGGGACCGGCCTGGCCGGGCGCCTCGCCGCACTGGGCGCGAGCGAGGGCCGGCGCCTGGCGCTGGAGCTCGTGCGGACCGAGGTCGCCGCCGTGCTCGGCCACGCCTCCGCCGAGGCGATCGCGCCCGAGCGCGCGTTCCAGGAGCTCGGCTTCGACTCCCTCGCCGCGACCGACCTGCGCAACCGCCTCAACAAGCGCACCGGCCTGCGCCTGCCCGCCACCCTCGCCTTCGACTTCCCCAACGCGCGGGCCGTCGCGGAGCACCTCCTCGACCTGGCCGGCCCGGGCACGGAGGCGACCCCGACGACCGGCACCGCCGCCCGCCCGCTCACCTCCGACGAGCCGATCGCGATCGTCGGCATGGCCTGCCGCTACCCCGGCGGCGCGACCACGCCCGAGGAGCTGTGGCGGCTGCTGGCGGACGGCGTCGACACCGTCACCGAACTGCCGACCGACCGCGGCTGGGACATCGAGCACCTCTACGACCCCGAGCCCGGCAAGGAGGGCCACAGCTACACCCGCCACGGCAGCTTCCTGCACGACGCCGGCGACTTCGACCCCGGCTTCTTCGGGATCTCGCCGCGCGAGGCGCTCTACATGGACCCGCAGCAGCGGCTCCTCCTGGAGACCTCGTGGGAGGCGCTGGAGCGGGCGGGCATCGACCCGCTGTCCCTGCGCGGCAGCCGGACCGGCGTCTTCGCGGGCGTCATGTACCACGACTACGCCCTCAACACGAACCCCTCCGGCACCAGCGGCGGCAGCGTCGTCTCCGGCCGGGTGTCCTACACGCTGGGCCTGGAGGGCCCGGCGGTGACCGTCGACACGGCCTGCTCCTCCTCGCTCGTCGCCCTGCACCTGGCGGTCCAGGCGCTGCGCACCGGCGAGTGCTCGCTGGCCCTCGCGGGCGGCGCGACGGTGATGTCGACGCCGGGCATGTTCATCGAGTTCTCGCGGCAGCGGGGCCTCTCGGCGGACGGCCGGTGCAAGGCGTTCGCCGGCGCGGCGGACGGCGTCGGCTGGTCCGAGGGCGTCGGGGTGCTGCTCGTCGAGCGGCTGTCCGACGCGGAGCGCAACGGCCACCGGGTGCTCGCGGTGATCCGCGGTACGGCCGTCAACCAGGACGGCGCGAGCAACGGCTTCTCGGCGCCGAACGGTCCGTCCCAGCAGCGGGTGATCCGCCAGGCGCTGGCGAGCGCCGGTCTGTCGGCGGCGGACGTCGACGCCGTCGAGGCGCACGGCACCGGCACCACGCTGGGCGATCCGATCGAGGCGCAGGCGGTCCTCGCCACCTACGGCCAGGACCGTGGACTCCCGCTGCTGCTCGGCTCGATCAAGTCGAACATCGGGCACGCGCAGGCGGCGGCCGGTGTGGCCGGCGTGATCAAGATGGTGCTGGCGATGCAGCACGGCGTGCTGCCGAAGTCGCTGCACATCGACCGGCCCTCGCCGCACGTCGAGTGGTCGCAGGGCGCGGTCGAGCTGCTGGCCGAGGCCCGGGACTGGCCGGCCACCGGCCGTCCGCGCCGGGCGGGCGTGTCCGCCTTCGGGATCAGCGGGACCAACGCGCACGTGATCGTCGAGCAGGGCCCCGAGCCGGTGGTCGGACCGTCCACTGGTGGGCGGGAGTCGGGCACGCTGCCGTGGCTGCTCGCCGCGGCGACGCCGGAGGCCCTGCGGGCGCAGGCCGAGCGGCTCGCGACCTTCGTCGGCGCGCGGCCGGAGCTCGGCGCACTGGACGTCGCCCACTCGCTCGTCGCGACCCGGCCCGCGCTGGAGCACCGCGCGGTGCTGCTCGGCGCGGACCGGGAGGAACTGCTGGCCGGGCTGGAGGCGCTGAGCCGGGGCGAACTCGCCCCGGGCGCGGCCACTTCGTCCGCCCGGGCGGGTGGGGCGACGGCGTTCCTGTTCTCCGGTCAGGGCTCGCAACGGCTGGGCATGGGGCAGGAGTTGTACGACCGTTTCCCGGTGTTCGCCGAGGCCTTCGACGACGTCTGCGCGGAGCTGGATCCGGCGCTGCGCGACGTGGTGTGGGGGTCGGATGCGGAGCTGCTGAACCGGACGGAGTACGCCCAGGCCGGGCTGTTCGCCGTCGAGGTGGCGCTGTACCGTCTCGTCGAATCGCTGGGCGTCCGCGCCGAGTTCGTGGCGGGGCACTCGATCGGTGAGGTCGCCGCAGCCTACGTGGCCGGGGTGTTCAGCCTGGCCGACGCCTGTGCCCTGGTGACCGCGCGTGGCCGTCTGATGCAGGCGCTGCCTTCGGGCGGTGCGATGCTGGCCGTGCAGGCGACTGAGGACGAAGTCCTGCCACTGCTGGGCGAGTTGGTGTCGATCGCCGCCGTCAACGGCCCGCGTTCGATCGTCGTCTCGGGAGCGGAGGAGGCCGTCGCGGAGATCGAGGCGCACTTCGCCGACCGCCGGACCACCCGCCTCCGCGTGTCCCACGCCTTCCACTCCCCGCTGATGGACCCGATGCTGGAGGACTTCCGTACGGTCCTCAACGGGCTGACCTACAACGCTCCTTCGGTCCCGGTGGTGTCCAACCTGACGGGATCCCTGGCCGAGGACCTCACGACCCCCGACTACTGGGTGCGCCACGTCCGCGAGGCCGTCCGCTTCGCCGACGGCGTCCGAACGCTGGAAGCCGTGGGTGTCCGCCGCTACCTCGAACTCGGCCCCGACGCCGTCCTGTCCGGACTGGTGCAGGGCGTCCTGGACGACCCGACCGCCGCGGGCACGTGCGTCGTGCCCGCCCTGCGCGCGGACCGGGACGAGGAGGCGAGCCTGGTCGGCGCGCTCGGCCGGCTGCACACGGCCGGGGCGGAGGTGGACTGGTCCGTCCTCTTCGCCGGCACCGGCGCCCGCACGGTGGAACTGCCCACCTACGCGTTCCAGCACCGCCGGTTCTGGCTCGACGCGACGACCCCGCTCGGCGACCTGGGCGCGGTCGGCGTGGGCGCCTTCGCGCACCCGCTGCTGGGCGCGGCCGTCGACCTGTCCCACACGGACGGGTTCCTCCTCACCGGCCGGGTGTCGCTGGACTCGCACGCGTGGCTGGCCGACCACCGGGTCCTGGACACCGTCCTGGTCCCGGGTGCGGCGCTGGTCGAGCTCGCACTGCGGGCCGCGGCCGAGGTCGGGTACGAGGTGGTGGAGGAACTGACGCTCGCCGCACCGCTCGTGCTGCCCGAGCACGGCGCCGTCCAGCTGCACGTGCGGGTCGGTGGCCCGGACGCCTCGGAACGGCGCGCGGTCACCATCCACTCCCGCCTGGACGGGGATCCGGACGCCGGGTGGGTCCAGCACGCGGCCGGTTCGCTGGCCGTCGGCGGAGCCGTCGAGGCGGAGGCGTTCGACGTCTGGCCGCCGGCCGGCGCCGAGTCGCTGCCGGTGGAGGGCGCGTACGAGCGGATGGCGGAGGCCGGGTTCGGCTACGGCCCGGTGTTCCAGGGGCTGCGCGCGGCCTGGCGGCGCGGCGACGAGCTGTTCGCCGAGGTCGCGCTGCCGGAGGGGGTGGCGGCCGACGGCTTCCGCGTCCACCCGGCGCTGCTCGACGCCGCCATGCACGCCGCGATCCTGGCCGGTGGCGGCGAGCGCGAGACCATGATCCCGTTCGCGTGGACCGGCGTGACCCTGTCCGCCGTCGGCGCCTCGGCGGTGCGGGTGCGGATCGTCCGGCTCGGCGACGGCGACGGCGGCGGGCTGCGGCTCGACCTCGCCGACCCGGCGGGCGGCCCGGTGCTGGCCGTGGCCTCGATGGTGGGCCGGGCGGTGTCGGCGGAGCAGCTGGGCTCGGTCGACCCGCTCTACGGGATCGACTGGGCGGAGTTGTCCGGTCCGGCCGGCTCCGAGAGCTCCTGGGCACTGTGGGAGGACGTCTCGCAGTCCTTGGAGCCGGTGCCCGGCGTGGTCGTCCTCGACTGCGGCGGCTTCATGGGCCCCGAGGACGTCCCGAGCGGTGTCCGTGTGAACGTCCACGCCGTGCTGGAGGTCCTCCAGGCGTGGCTGGTGGAGGAGCGGTTCGCGGCGTCGCGTCTGGTGGTGGTGACGCGGGGTGCGGTGGCCGTGCGCGAAGGTGAGCCGGTGGATCTGGCGCAGGCTCCGGTGTGGGGTCTGGTCCGGGCGGCGCAGGCGGAGAACCCTGGCCGCTTCGTCCTGCTGGACACGGACGGGGAGGTGATCGTCACCGCTGAGCCGGAGTCGGCCGTGCGTGGCGGGGCTGTCTGCGTTCCGCGTCTGAGCCGGCTGCCGCAGCCTGAGGGCCCGCTGCCGATCGGCTCGGATGACACGGTGCTGATCACCGGTGGTACGGGTGGTCTGGGGGCTGTCGTGGCCCGGTACCTGGCCGCCGAGTGCGGCGTGCGCAGTCTGGTGCTGACGAGCCGTCGTGGTGTGGAGGCGCCGGGCGCGGTGGAGCTGGTGGCGGAGCTGTCCGCCCTCGGCGCTGCCGCGGACGTGCGTGCCTGTGACATGGCGGACCGGGAGGCCGTGGCCGCGCTGATCGACGCGATCCCGGGCCTGTCGGCCGTGGTCCACGCCGCCGGTGTCGGTGACAACGGTCTGGTCGGCGCGCTCACTCCGGACCGGATGGATGCCGTTCTGGCCCCGAAGGCCGACGGCGCCTGGTACCTGCACGAGCTGACCAGCCACCTCGACCTGACCGCCTTCGTCCTCTTCTCCTCCGCCGGCGGCCTCGTCCTGACCTCCGGCCAGGGCAACTACGCGGCCGCGAACGTGTTCCTCGACGCCCTCGCCGCCCACCGCCGCGCCGCCGGCCTGCCCGCCACCTCCATGGCCTACGGCATGTGGGACGTCGGTGCGGGCCTCGGCGAGCAGCTCCTGGAGCTCAACCGCAACCGCATGGCCGCCCAGGGCGTCCCGCCGCTCACCCGGGAAGCCGGTCTGGCGCTGTTCGCCGCCGGTCTGCGCAGCGAGCGCGCCGCCGTTGTCCCGATCCGGGTCGATGCCGCTGCCCTGCGCGCCCGCACCGACGAGGTCCCCGCACTCCTGCGCGCCCTCGTCCCGGCCGCCCGCCGCACGGCGGCGCACGCCCTGGCACCGGCAGCCCCGGCGGACGGCCTCGCGGCCCGGCTCGCCGGGCTGACGGAGGCGGAGCAGCGGCGGACCGTCCTCGACCTCGTCCGGGCCCGGGTGGCCGGGCTGCTCGGCCACGAGTCGGGCGACGCGATCGAGCCGGACCGTGCCTTCCAGGAGCTCGGCTTCGACTCCCTCGCCGCGACCGACCTGCGCAACCAGCTCAACACCCTCACCGGCCTGCGCCTGCCCGCCACGCTCGCCTTCGACCACCCGAACGCCGAGGCCGTGACGGAGCTCATCGTCACCGAGCTGGGCGTGCGGACCGCCGCCGCGAGCGGCGAGGCGTCCCGCGCCGAGGCCGACCTGCGGGCCGCGCTGCAGTCGATCCCGACCCGCCGTCTGCGCGACGCGGGCCTGGTCGACGCCCTGCTCGACCTGACCGACGACCGGATCCGTGCCGCAGGCGCCGCGACGGACGACCCCGGGGCGCCGACCGAGGTCCGCCACGACCCGATCGCGATCGTCGGCATGGCCTGCCGCTACCCGGGCGGGGTGACCACGCCCGAGGAGCTCTGGCAGCTGGTGACGTCCGGCGCGGACGCCATCGCGCCGTTCCCCGCCGACCGCGGCTGGGACCTCTCGACGCTGCGCACCGAGGACGGCGGGGGCACCGGGGACTCGTCCCACACCCACGCCGGCGGATTCCTCGACGGCGCCGCCGAGTTCGACCCCGGCTTCTTCGGGATCTCCCCGCGCGAGGCCCTCGCCATGGACCCGCAGCAGCGGCTCACGCTGGAGCTCTCCTGGGAGGCCCTGGAGCGGGCCGGCATCGACCCGAGCGGCCTGCGCGGCACCCGCACCGGCGTCTTCACCGGCGTGATGTACCACGACTACCCGGGCAGCGACGGCAACGGCAGCGTCGTGGCCGGCCGCGTCTCGTACAAGCTCGGCCTGGAGGGCCCGGCCGTCGCCGTCGACACCGCCTGCTCCTCCTCCCTGGTCGCCCTGCACCTGGCCGCCCAGGCGCTGCGCCAGGGCGACTGCTCGCTCGCGATCACCGGCGGCGTGACGGTCATGGCCACGCCGGGCGTGTTCGCCGAGTTCGGCCGCCAGGGCGCGCTCGCCCCCGACGGGCGGTGCAAGTCGTTCGCTTCAGCCGCCGACGGCACGGGCTTCGCCGAGGGCGCGGGCTTCCTGGTCGTCGAGCGGCTGTCGGACGCGCTGCGCAACGGGCACCCGGTGCTGGCGCTCGTGCGCGGCAGCGCCGTCAACCAGGACGGCGCGTCGAACGGCCTGACGGCGCCGAACGGGCCGTCGCAGCAGCGGGTGATCCGCCAGGCGCTCGCCAACGCCCGCCTCGGCGCCGACCAGGTCGACGTGGTCGAGGCGCACGGCACGGGCACGACGCTGGGCGACCCGATCGAGGCCCAGGCGCTCCTCGCGACGTACGGGCAGGACCGGGAACAGCCGCTGCTGCTGGGTTCGATCAAGTCGAACATCGGGCACACCCAGGCCGCGGCCGGTGTCGCCGGCGTGATCAAGATGGTGCTCGCGATGCACAACGGCGAGCTGCCGTCGACGCTGCACGTCGACGAGCCGAGCGCGAACGTGGACTGGTCGGAGGGGGCCGTCCGGCTCCTGACCGAGCCCCGGCCGTGGGCCCCGGGCGACCGTCCGCGCCGCGCGGGCGTCTCCTCCTTCGGGATCAGCGGCACCAACGCCCACGTGATCATCGAGGAGGCCCCGGCAGTGGCGCCGTCCACGGAGGTGCCGGAGGTCGAACCGGGGGTCGTGCCGTGGCTGCTGTCCGCCGCGACCCCGGAGGCGCTGCGCGCGCAGGCCGAGCGGCTCATCGCGGCCGTGGACGACGCCCGCCCGGCGGACGTCGCGTACTCGCTCGCGACGACCCGCGCCGCGCTCGAACACCGCGCGGCCGTGGTCGGCGACGGGACCGGGCAACTCCTGGCCGGCCTGCGGGCGGTGGCGGACGGCGAAGCGCCGACCGGCGTCGCCACGAGCGGCCGGACGGCCTTCCTCTTCTCGGGGCAGGGGTCGCAGCGGCTGGGGATGGGGCGGGAGTTGTACGACCGCTTCCCGGTGTTCGCGCGGGCCTTCGACGAGGTGTGCGAGGCGCTGGAGATTCCCGTTCGGGATGTGGTGTGGGGGTCGGACGAGGAGCTGCTGAACCGGACGGAGTATGCGCAGGCCGGGCTGTTCGCGGTCGAGGTGGCGCTGTACCGTCTCGTCGAATCGCTGGGCGTCCGTGCCGAGTTCGTGGCCGGGCACTCGATCGGTGAGGTCGCGGCGGCGCACGTGGCGGGGGTGTTCTCGCTGGGCGACGCGTGTGCGCTGGTGAGTGCCCGTGGCCGTCTGATGCAGGCGCTGCCTGCGGGCGGTGCGATGCTGGCGGTGCAGGCGACGGAGGACGAAGTCCTGCCGCTGCTGGGCGAGTTCGTGTCGATCGCTGCCGTCAATGGCCCGACCTCCGTCGTCGTTTCCGGCGCGGAGGAGGATGTCGCGGAGATCGAGGCGCGCTTCGCCGATCGCAAGACGACGCGGCTGCGGGTCTCGCACGCGTTCCACTCCCCGTTGATGGACCCGATGCTGGCGGACTTCCGTTCCGTTCTCGACGGGTTGAGCTACAGCGCTCCGTCGATCCCGGTTGTCTCCAACCTGACCGGCGGACTGGCCGAAGACCTCCAGGAGCCCGAGTACTGGGTGCGCCACGTCCGCGAGGCCGTCCGTTTCGCCGACGGCATCCGGACCCTCCACGAGGCCGGCGTCCGCCGCTACCTCGAACTCGGCCCCGACGCCGTCCTCACCGCCCTCACCGCGGGCGCGCTGCCCGACGGCGAGGCCGAAGCCGTCCCGGCGCTGCGCCGCGGTCGCGACGAGGAGCGGACCGTCGTCGAGGCGCTGGCGCGCCTGCACGTGCTCGGCGTCCCGGTGGACTGGTCCGCCTTCCACGCCGGGACGGGTGCCCGCCGGGTCAGCCTGCCGACGTACGCGTTCCAGCACCGCCGCTTCTGGACGGACGCCCCGGCGTTCTTCCCGACGGCAGAGTCCGCCGGGCTCCGCGATGCCGACCACCCGCTGCTCACCGGCTCGCTCGAACTGGCCGGGACCGCCGGGCTGGTGTTCACCGGCCGGCTGTCGGCCCGGTCGCACGGGTGGCTCGCGGACCACGTCGTCATGGGTTCCGTCCTGGTGCCGGGCACGGCGCTGGTCGAACTGGCCGTGCGGGCCGGGGACGAGGCCGGCTGCGACCTGGTCGAGGAACTGACCATGGCCGCGCCGCTGGTCCTGCCCGAGGACGGCTCCGTCCGGATCCAGGTGCGCCTGGCCGAGCCGGACGACTCCGGGCGCCGCGCGGTCGGCATCCACTCCACGGCGGACACCGGCCCGGAGCCGGTCTGGACGCTGCACGCGAGCGGTGTGCTGGGCTCGGGCGCGGTGCCGGTGGCGTTCGACGCGTCGGTGTGGCCGCCGGCCGGTGCCGAGGCGGTCGACGCGGCCGGACTGTACGAGGGCCTCGCCGAGGCCGGGTTCGAGTACGGCGCCGCGTTCCGGGGCCTCCGGGCCGCCTGGCGGCGCGGGGACGAGCTCTTCGCGGAGGTCGCCCTGCCCGAGGGCACCGACGGCAGCGGCTTCGGCCTGCACCCCGCCCTGTTCGACGCCTGCCTCCACGGCTTCGCCCTGGCGGGGTCCGGCGAGGGCGGCGGCGTGCCGTTCGTGTGGGAGGACGTGGCGCTGCACGCGACCGGTGCTTCGGCGGTGCGGGTGCGGCTGACGCGGTCGGCCTCCGGTGCCCTGGCGCTCGCCGTGGCCGACGCCGACGGCAGGCCGGTGGCCTCGGTCGGCGCGCTGACGGTGCGCCCGATCGCCGCCGAGCAGCTCGCGGCCGGGACGCGGGTCGGCCGGGACTCGCTGTTCCGGGTGGACTGGGTGCCGGTGAAGGCGGCCGCTGCTCCGGCGTTCGTGGCGGTCGGGTCGCTGGCGGAGGTGCCGGAGGATGTGCCGCCGGTGGTCGTGATCGAGGCGGCTGCTGGTGAGGTGCACGCGCGGACGGCGCGGGTGCTGGAGCTGGTGCAGGGCTGGCTGGTGGAGGAGCGTTTCGCGGGTTCGCGTCTGGTGTTCGTGACGCGCGGTGTGGTGGCGGGCGAGGACCTGCCGGGCGCAGCGGTGTGGGGTCTGGTGCGGTCGGCGGTGTCGGAGGAGCCGGGCCGGTTCGGTCTGATGGATCTGGCGGGGGACGAGGTCCTTCTGCCGGAGGCTCTGGGCGTGGACGAGCCGCAGCTGCTCGTCCGCGACGGTGAAGTCCTCGCTGCCCGCCTGGTGCGTACGGAAGCAGCGGCCGAAACGGCGGTGGCGTGGCCGAGTGGGGGCACGGTCCTTATCACCGGTGGTACCGGTGGCCTCGGGAAGCTTATGGCCCGGCACTTGGCGGCCGAGCACGGCGTGCGCGACCTGCTGTTGGTGAGCCGCCGGGGCGTGGAGGCCGAGGGCGTCGAGGAGTTGCTGGCGGAGCTGGGTGCAGGGGCGAGGGTCGAGGCTTGTGACGTGGCCGACGAGGCCGCTGTCGTGGACCTGTTCGCCCGGCACGACATCCGTGCGGTCGTTCACACCGCCGGTGTGCTCGATGATGGCGTGATCGGCTCGCTCACCCCCTCGCGGCTCTCGGCCGTCCTGCGCCCGAAGGCGGACGCGGCGTGGAACCTCCACCGGGCCGCCGGGAACGTCGAAGTGTTCGTCCTGTTCTCGTCGATGGCCGGTACGTTCGGCAATGCGGGCCAGGCCGCCTACGCGGCGGGCAACGCCTACCTGGACGCCCTGGCGGTCCACCGCCACGCCCTCGGTCTGCCGGCCGTCTCGCTCGCCTGGGGCCCGTGGTCGGACGTGGCCGGCATGACCGGCACGCTCACCGACGCCGAGCGGGAGCGGATGACCCGCGCCGGCGTGCCGCCGCTCGACCCGGAGCACGGGCTGGCGCTGTTCGACGCGGTCGCCACCGGCGCCGAGCCGGCCGTCCTGCCCGTCCGGCTCGACCTGCCCGCCCTGCGGGACCGGGGCGACGTCCCCACCCTCCTGCGCGGCCTGGTCCGGGCCCCGGCGCGCCGGGCGGCCACGGCCCCCGCCGCGGTCGACCTGACCCGGCGGCTGTCGGGCCTGGGCGGCGACGCGCGGCGCGAGGCCGTCCTGGAGCTGGTGCGCGACCAGATCGCGCTCGTGCTCGGCCACGAGGGCCGGTCGACGGTGGATCCGTCGCGGGCCTTCCAGGACCTCGGCTTCGACTCGCTGACGGCGGTCGAACTGCGCAACCGGCTGCGGACCGTGACCGGTCTCCAACTGCCGGCCACCGTCGTGTTCGACTACCCGACCGCCCACGCGATCGCCGGCTTCCTGCTGGAGGGCCTGTTCGGCGCCTCGGAGGCGGCGGAACCGCTGCCGGCGGCCGTGCCCGTCCCGTCCGACGATCCGATCGTGCTCGTCGGGATGGCCTGCCGCTATCCGGGCGGCGTGGCGTCGCCGGAGGACCTGTGGCGGCTGGTGGCCGACGGCGTGGACGCGGTGTCGGAGTTCCCGGCCGACCGCGGCTGGGACGTCGAGACGCTGTACGACCCGGACCCGGACCACAGCGGCACGTCCTACACCCGGACGGGCGGGTTCCTGCGGGAGGCGGCGGCGTTCGACGCGGCATTCTTCGGGATGAGCCCGCGCGAGGCGCTGGCGACGGACGCGCAGCAGCGTTTGCTGCTGGAGACCTCCTGGGAGGCCTTCGAGCGGGCGGGCATCGACCCGGTGTCCCTGCGCGGCAGCCGGACGGGCGTCTTCGCGGGCGTCATGTACGCCGACTACGCGAACCTGCTCGGCGGCGGTGAGTTCGAGGGCCACCAGGGCAGCGGCAGCGCGGGCAGCGTGGCCTCGGGCCGCGTCTCGTACACGCTGGGCCTGGAAGGCCCGGCGGTGACGGTCGACACGGCCTGCTCGTCGTCCCTCGTCGCGATGCACCTGGCCGCGCAGGCCCTGCGCAGCGGCGAGTGCACACTGGCCCTGGCCGGCGGCGTGACGGTGATGTCCACCCCGGCGACGTTCGTCGAGTTCTCCCGGCAGCGCGGCCTCGCCGCCGACGGCCGCAGCAAGGCCTTCGCCGAGGCGGCGGACGGCGTGGGCTGGGGCGAGGGCATCGGCATGGTGGTGCTGGAGCGCCTGTCGGACGCCCGCCGCAACGGCCATCGCGTCCTCGCGGTGCTGCGGGGGAGCGCCGTCAACCAGGACGGTGCGTCCAACGGCCTCACCGCTCCCAACGGTCCGTCGCAGCAGCGCGTGATCCGGCAGGCGCTGGCCGGCGCCGGGCTGACGTTCGGCGACGTGGACGCCGTTGAGGCGCACGGCACGGGGACCACGCTGGGCGACCCGATCGAGGCCCAGGCGCTCCTCGCCACCTACGGTCAGGACCGCGAAGTCCCGCTGCTGCTCGGCTCGATCAAGTCGAACATCGGCCACTCCCAGGCCGCGGCCGGTGTCGCCGGCGTGATCAAGATGGTGCTCGCGATGCAGAACGGCGTGCTCCCGCAGTCCCTGCAC
>NZ_JBHWGV010000139.1:0-2384 GCF_042732955.1 Kitasatospora sp. NPDC059747
CGGGTCAAGTCCGGCGAGACGCCCGGCTACCCGCGCTTTCGGGGGGTGAACTGGTTCGGCACGGTGGACTTCCCGAAGGACGGTGACGGCTGCCGCTGGGATTCCACGCCGCACGATCCGGTGACCCGTGTCCGGTTCCAGGGCGTTGGGCACGTCAAGGTCAACCGGCACCGCCCGGTGGCCGGCAGGGTCAAGACCGTGTCCGTCAAGCGCGAGGGCCGCAAGTGGTTCGTCGTGCTGGCCGCCGAACAGGGCGAGCCGGAGCCGCTGCCCGCGACCGGCTCCGTGGTCGGCATCGACGTGGGCATGGCCAACTTCCTCGCCGACTCGGGCGGCGGGTTCGTCCCCAACCCCCGCCACGGGCGGCGCGCCGCCGCGAAACTCGAAGCCGCACAGCAGGCCCTCAGCCGGTGCAAGCGGCGCAGCAACCGCCGCCGCAAGGCCGTCCGCAAGGTCGCGGACCTTCACCGCAGGGTCCGCCGTCAGAGACTCGACCACGCGCACAAGACCGCTCTTGACCTCGTGCGTCAGCATGACTTCATCGCGCACGAAGACCTCAGGATCCGCAACATGGTCAAGGCTCCCGTGCCGAAGCCCGACCCCGGCCGGCCGGGTGTGTTCCTGCCGAACGGTGCGGCGGCCAAGGCCGGGCTGAACAAGTCGATCAACGATGCCGGCTGGGGGGTGTTCCTCACGATCCTCGCCAGCAAGGCTGAAAGCGCCGGCCGGGAAGTGATCGCCGTGGACCCCCGCAACACCTCCCGCACCTGCCCGCGCCCGGAGTGCGGGTACGTCGCGGCAAAGAACCGGCCCACACAGGACACCTTCCACTGCGTCGCCTGCGGCCACCAGGCGCACGCCGACACGGTGGGAGCCACCAACGTTCTACGGGCCGGGCTGGTCCGTCGCAACGCCCGCCAGGGTTAGCGAGAAGCCCCCGGCTTCAGCCGGGGGAGGAGTCACGGGACCGGCGTTGACGTGGAGCACGTCGATCCGGCCGGACTCCGCGTGGATGCGTTCGAACGCCAGTCGTGTCTCTGCCTCGCTCCGCAGGTCCGCCGCGACCACCGGGAAGGGGACGTCCAGCGGCCGCCGGTCGATTCCGATCACCCGCCCGCCTTCGGCGGTGAGCCGCGCCGCGACAGCACCGGCGATGGCTCCGCCCGCGCCGGCGATGACACAGATCCGCCCGCTCAACCGCCCCTGGTCCTCGCTGTTCCTGCTCACGGTCGCCCCTCTCGTCGTTCCGCTCGATGCCGCCAGCAGTCTCCCCGCCCGGTCCGGCCGCCGTCGATGAGCCGGGAACCGGGGAGTCGTTCGGCGGCGGCCGCTGTTGGTGGCCCCGTCCATGCCCGCCGCCCCGCCGTCCGCCGTTGCACGGTCCCGGCCCACGGCGACGGCCCGGCCGCCACGCTCGGGTGCCCAGGCCTCATTGCGAGCCGCTGGAGGTCGTCGTCGCCGGCCAGGGCGGGGAGGAGAGTGTCGAGGGTCGGTCCCGGCGGGGGCCGTACCCGGGCGCCGAGAAGTGCACCGAAGGCAGGGGTGCCCCCCGTATGCCTCACCCTTGCTTCCCGCGGCCGGTTCCGTCGAGAAAGCCGGTCTGGACGGACGACCACAAGGAATGGTCGGGGGAGCGGCCCGACTGCCGTGAGCGCTGCGGATCCTGAAACCCGATCACCGGCCCGAACGCGCCGCCCTCCATCGGTGTATCGTTGCCCCGAGGCTAACCGGGGAGCTATCCCCAGTTCTGGGGCTGGGGAGAGAAGGACGCCATGAACGGCACGGCACTGGTACTGGGCGGCGGCGGACCGGTCGGCGGCGCGTGGCTGACCGGCGTACTCGCGGGCCTCACCGCCGGCGGGATCGACCTGACGACCGCCGACACCGTCATCGGCACCTCGGCCGGAGCCGTCTTCGGCGCCCGGCTCGCGAGCGGCGAACCCGCCCGCGAGCTGTACGAACGTCAACTGGCCGACCTCGACCGGGTCGAGATGGACGTCACCGCCGCGCAGACCTTGCGCTTCCTGTGGGCAGCGATGGCCACCCGCAACCCGGAACGCTCCGTCCGGCGCCTGGGCCACGCCGCCCTGACCGCGCGCACCACCCCCGCCCACGACCTGTCCGAAACCGTGCGCACCCTGCTGCGCGACGCCACCGCCTGGCCCGCACGGGCGCTGCGCATCACCGCCGTGGACGCGGAGACCGGCAGCGTCGAGGCCTTCGACGCGGGCTCCGGGCTCGACCTCGCGGACGCGGTCGCCGCCAGCTGCGCCGTCCCCCTGGTCTGGCCGCCCGCCCCCCCCCCCCCCGGCGGGGGGGGGGGGGGGGGGGCGCGCGCGCCCCCCCCCCCCCCCCCGCGCGCGCCCGCACCCCCCCCCTGGCGG
>NZ_JBHWGV010000139.1:2394-23407 GCF_042732955.1 Kitasatospora sp. NPDC059747
CGCCGCCCCGCGTCGCGCCAGCCGCGGGGCGCGGCGGCCCCCCCCCCGCGGGGGGGCCCCCCCCCGCCCCCCCCGCCCCCGGGGGCGCCCCCCCCCCCCCCCCCGGGGGGGGGGGGTGCCTCGACGGCGGTACCCGCTCCACCGGCAACCTCCAGCTGGCCGCCGGCCACCGACAGGTGCTGGCCGTCTCGCCCGTGCCCACCGCCGTCGGGCCGCATCCCAGCGCCCAGCAGCAGGCGGCGGAGCTGCGCGCCGCCGGCACGCACACCACCCTGATCACCCCGGACGCCGACGTCCGCCGCGCGATGGGACGCAACCTGACCGCCAACGCCCGGCGCCCGGCCGCCGCCCGGGCCGGCCACCGCCAGGGCGCGGCCCTCGCCGCCTCGGTCGCCCGCACCTGGCCGGCCGAGCACACAATCGGAGGGTGAGCGGCGGGTCCGGGCGGACGGACGGGCCCGCCACCCGTTGAGCAACGGCCTCGCGTTCAGGTGGCTGCCGCCCACGAGTACCAGCCCCACGCCCACTCAACTCCGTACTCGGCGAGCTCGGCGAGGCCTGCGGCTGCGGGTCAGGAGCAGGTCTTGTCCGGGTGGTCATGGGTGATGGCGCAGATCATCGCTTTGGCCCGGCCGTTGTTGGGGTACTTGCGCTGGAGCTCGTCCTCGAAGTTCTTCCACTGGCGTGCGATGTCCTTGACGGCGAGGTCGTAGGCGTGGTCGAAGTTGTGGTCGATGACCGAGCGCGGGGTGTCCTTGGTGTCCTTGTTCAGTACCCCGTCGTGGGTGACGCGCCCCGCGCAGTTGGAGGCCGTCCCGGTGTGGTCACGGTCCGGATAGCAGCCGGTCGCCAGGTCGTGCGGGATGTGGCCGGTGGCGTCCTTGATCCAGTCCGCCTTGCTCATGGAGCTGTAGCGGCTGATGGAGAAGAACGCGGGGAGGTCGGTCCTGCCCAGCCCCGGGGGGTTCTTGACGCCGATGGCTCCCGGGCCGGCGTGGTCGGCCCAGTTGCTGTGGGCGTAGAAGTCCTCGATCTGGTGCCAGCCGCGGCCCAGGTCCTCCAGCACCTCGCACTTCGCCCGTCCGGGCTGGTCGTTCCAGTCACAGGCCCGTGAGATGGAGGTCTGGGCGGCGACGACGTGCCCGTTCGCGTCGACCAGCCGGTCCGCGGCGGCGACGGCCCGCTTGAAGTTGTGGACGGAACTGTCGATGCAGTCGATGATCTCGGCGTCGGCCTGCCCGCGGGTGCGCGGGTAGCCGCCGTCGTACCGGGGGTCGAGGTAGTCGGCGTTGTCGCAGTGGAGCTTGCCGATGTCGAAGTACTGGCCGTGGTCGTTGGCGACGATCGCGCCCGAGCTCCCGTTCGCCATCGCCGTCAGCGAGTTCGGGTGCCAGCCCGCGGCGCCCAAGGCGGCCCGGGTGATCTTCTCGTGGTTCTCCCCGCTGAAGGCGTGCGCCGGTGCCGCGGCGCCGAGGACGACGGAACACGACAACGCGAGGCAAGCGGCGCCGGGTCCGCGCAGGCGCCGCCGGCGGGAAGCGGAGGTGGAATTCATGAGATCTCCAGGTGCGTGACGGACGTCTTCGGCGGGTATGCATCCGGGCACGGCGTCTCGTCAGTGCCCGCCCAGGTCCGTGGCGATATTCGCTGACGAACCATCAAGGTTCGCATCCGATACGTTAGTTGCCGGGATCGACTTCCGATAGACCGCCAGTGCCTCACGATTTCCGGCCGCGCGCTTGCGCCGTCCCTCTGCCACGAGGCTGTCGCCGTGCTGCACCGGGCCCGCCAGCCCTGTTAGCGCTGCCGGTGTCCCGGCCAGCGGCGAGCGAGGCCCTCCCGTAGACGGTTCACACCGGTCAGGATGGGCCCGAAGAACGGAATCGCCGCTGCCAGCAGGCACTGGGCGCTCGCCGCGACCGGCAGGTGCAGGAGAAACAGCCCGTAGGCGCACGCCAGCGGCAGGACGAACGACGTCCCTGCCACGGCACGGCCGGTCCGCTTCAGGCCGCGGGGGACCCCGCGGCCCGTGTTGTCCGCCGCCCACGCCTTGACCGCGATGGCGAAAAATGCGAGGACCACGGCGGTTACTTCCACGGTGGTCAGGACAACGGTCACGAGAACGTCGATTACCAACTGCGACATCCGGTCATCCTTGCGCGGATCGCCGGCCCCGTCTTGAGTACGGGTACTCAAGTCTGTGACTGCTGATGCGTTTTGCCTCCGGCTCCGGCAGTCGCGCTGGTCCGTGGTGCGCGCGATGGGCACGTGGGCCGGAAGGGAGGCTCACCAGCCGGTCACGGTGCCGTGTCGTCGGGAGCACCGGACCCACGGTCCGCGCAGCGATCGGCCGGTGGAAAGCTCGGTCAGGACCCGCACCCTCGGCTTTCAGAAGCCCGGCACGAGACCCGTGTACTCAGGGTCAGGGATGCGCACGGACAGCGGCGCACCGCCGAATGCCGGGACCGGCGGGGGCTCCGCGTTCCCGGTCCGTCGGACGCCGCCCAGGTCGTGGTCTGGCAGATGGACTCGGAGTAGTAGGACACCAGGCTCCTCCGCAGCGCGGTGCGTTGGCCTCCGTCGCCGACGATGGGCCGCCACGGTTTCGGCAGTACTTCCGGCAGTACTTCCGGTGGTTCGTCCGGCTCTTCTTCCTGGTGTCCGTGGCCGGCTCAATGATGTGCTCTGCATGCCCGGGTGATGAGGGGTCCACCGTCGGTTTCGATGTCCTCGAAGGCTTCGGGGTGCGGCAACTCCTCACAGGCTGCCGCTCTTCTCAGTACCGCTCGGTACCGCTATCACCGCACCGTTGTCCCGCGGCACCCGAACAACCACAGACACCACGTCCCCTGGGCGCCGGACTACCCGGCTCGGTGTCCCATGTCACCACGTCTTGCCATGAAATGGAGAAGATCATGCCTTCCGCCATCACGACCGGACTGCGTGCCCTGGCCGTCCTCTCGATCACGACCGCTGTCGTGTCCGCGATCCCGGGTGTCGCCACGGCGGCGCCTGCGGACTGGAACGGGACTCATCAGATCAAGACCTTCGCCGATGGCCACTGCCTCGATGTGTGGGGTGCGGGCGTCAATGACGGGGCCGGCATCGACCAGTGGACCTGCACGAGTGGAAACAACCAGCAGTTCACGATCGTGCCGCTCGACAACAACAAGGTTCAGATCAAGACGTTCGCCGGCAAGTGCCTGGACGTGTGGGGCGCCGACGTCAATGACGGGGCCGGCATCGACCAGTGGACCTGCACGGGTGGCACCAACCAGCAGTTCACGATCGTCTGAGCCGCTCCCGCGTCGCCAGGAGCGAGCGTGTGACTCCTGACGGGCCCACACTTCCGAGGCCGGGTACGGCGGGCCGTCCTGGGGAGTAGGCCGGGGTGAGGGGTGGGGGGCACCCGGTGTGCACCTATGCGCACCAGGAGCCCCTGGTGCCGGCTCGATGATCGGGCGCCTCCCGACCGCCACCCGTGAGCGCCAGAAGGCCGTCGCCCACAGCAGGGCGACGGCCTTCCTGAGCCGTCGCCGGCCCGGTCCGGGGTCCGCGCCCGCTCCCGCTGCACCGGGCGGCGGGGTCAGCCCCCGCCGCCCGGCCTGGCCCCTCGCGTACGGGGCGCAGCCGGTGGGCGGGGCTACTGGAACGGTCGGGCGAGGATGCCCAGCTGTTCCTCGGCGAGGGCGCCTATGGGGCCGGGGGTGCCGAGGTGGGCCACGATGGTGGTCTCGAACAGCTCCAGCATCGAGTGGGCCTCGTGGACGGTCTGGAGGGTGTAGCCGGCGTGCTTTTGTCGGTCGCCGCCCAGGGCGGGGATGCGGCCGGTGATGACCTCGTTGTGGATGGTCTCGGCGGTCTTGATGGTGTGGCGGTACTTGTCGCGCAGGAAGTCGACCATCGCCTGGGTGTCGTTCATCGTGTCATAGTGGCGCACTGGCCGCCGGAGCACACACTTTGGAGGCGAGGAGGGTTTCGTGGGCTGGCTCCCGTGTGCGGTGTCGGCACACCGTTCTGCGGGCCCGGCACCGACACCCCCGTGCCCGGTCCGGCCCGAGTGCTCCGCCCGCCCCTCCGAACCCGAGAATGAGGGCTGACCTCACCGCCCGGCCCTCCTCGTCTGGGACGGAACCGGTGACCGGGGAGGGGGCGACGGGAGTGTCCGGCGGGCCACCGGATCGCGGACGCGTCCTCGGCGATGCGGTCATCCCGTTCGACGCGGTGCCCGGTACGCCCTGTACAGGTCGTCGAGGCGCAGTGGCGCGGGTTCGGGCAGCGGTGCGTCGTCCGTCGGCCGGCAGGACTGGAAGAAGTAGGCGAGCAGGCGCCGGGACGCGGCCATGGAGGCCGCCGGGGAGTCCCGCAGGACGCCGTTGTTGGCCAGGAGCAGCAGCGTGACGTCGCTGCTGTCGAAGTCCTTGCGCAACTGTCCGGTGTCCTTCGCGCGCTGGACCAGCAGGGCGAGGGATTCCCCGGCGCGGGCACGTTCACGCCGGACGTCGGGCGCGTCGGGGAATTCGGCGAGGAACGCGGCGCTGAAGCCGCGGTCCTCGGCCTGCATCCGGCAGATCCGGGTGAGGGCGGTGCGAAGTCCGCGCCAGGGATCGTCGTCCGCAAGGGCCTCGTCGACGGCCGCGACGCACTGGCCGAGTTGTTCGGAGAACGCGGCCGTGATCAGCGAGTCGCGCGTCGGGAAGTGCCGGTAGAGGGTGGCGGCACCCACACCGGCCCGGCGGGCGATCGCGCTGGCGGGCACGTCGGGGCCGTCGAGGGCGTACGCGTCGCGAGCGGCCTGGAGGAGCCGGGCGCGGTTGTTCCGGGCGTCGGCCCGCTGCGCCGGGGCGGGGGTGCCGGCGGGGGAGGTGGACGGGTTCCGAGACAGTCCGTCAGGCATGTCTCCCACTTAAACACAAACGGAAGAGGTCGACCGTTTAGCGGGTTAGCGTGACGCGATGCCGCGGGTTCCCGCAGCCGGCCTCCTGCCGCGGAGGCCGGCGACCGCGGGTTCTCCCGTCGAATGCCGTGCCGTGTGTATGGAGGCTTTCCGTGTTCGCTGTGCAGTACCACCGCTACGGCGGTTCCGAGGTTCTTGCCGTCGACGAGGTCGAGGAGCCGCACGCCGGGCCCGGTCGAGTCCGGATCGCCGTGCGTGCCACCGGCGTCACCCCTGCCGACTGGTACCTGCGTTCAGGGATGCTGCGGGACTTCGTCTCCCTGGACCTGCCCCACATACCGGGCATGGATGCCGCGGGCATCGTCGACGAGGTGGGGGAGGGGGTGACCGGCAGCGCCGTGGGAGACGCGGTCTTCGGTCTCGTTCCCTTCGCGGACCGGGGCGGCGCCGCGGCCGAGTACGCCGTGCTGGAGGCGTGGGCGCCCAAGCCCCGGTCGTGGTCCTTCGGGGAAGCCGGCGGCGCCGCGGGCAACGTCGACACGGCCACGCGTGTACTGGAAGCCCTGGACGCCGTCGAGGGCATGACCTTGCTGATCGAGGGCGCCGCCGGCGGCGTCGGGACCATCACCGCACAACTCGCCCGGGCCCGCGGCCTCACCGTGATCGGCACCGCCGGCGAGGGCAATCACGGTTTCCTCGAGGGGCTCGGCGTCGTACCCGTCACCTACGGGCCTGGCCTGGCCGATCGCCTCGCCGCACTCGCTCCGCGCGGCGTCGACGTGGTCCTGGACGCGGCGGGCAAGGGCTCCCTCGCCGAACTGGTGGCCATCGCCGGCGACCCGAACCGCGTGGTGACCATCGCGGACTTCGACGCCGCCCGGCACGGAGTGCGGTTCTCCCGCTCCGAGGCAGGAGGGTCACCGGGCTGGGCAGGGCTGCCGTTGGCGGCGGACCTGGCCGATCAGGGCCGCCTCACCGTCCCCCTGCACGCCGCGTTCCCGCTGGAGGAGACCGCCGCGGCCCATGACGCCAGCGCCGCCGGCCACGCACGCGGAAAGATCGTCATCACCGTGCCCTGAGTGATCGCCCTCGAACTGCCCCGTTCACCAATGCTGTTGGGACCGGCGGCGGCAACGCCGCCGAGCGCACACCGCACGCCGACCCCCGCCTGCACAGTGGCCGGCACCGGCACCGGCCCCTCCCCGACACCGATGACCGGTCGCACACCAGGCCGGGAATTTTCCGCGGCCCGACCCGGAGACAGCGCGCCCGGCCGTCGTCATGATGTTCTCCGGGACGCCGGCTACGCGTTGGTAACAACGAAGCGTGGTCACACGCGTCCTCTGACAGGTCATCAGGAATCCCAGCCACCCGGGGGAATCATGCGCAAACGCACGTCCAGGCTGCTCGCAGCCGCCGTCACCGCCGCCCTGACCGCCACCGCCACGGCCGCCACCGCCGGCCCGGCGTCGGCGACGGCGCGCTCCACCGCCGCGCGTTCCACCGCCGCCGCGAGCGACCCCTTCTACTCCTACGACGACACCACCCCGCTGGCCTCGTTCGCGCCGGGTACCGTGCTCAAAACGCGGACCCTGCCGTACCACGTCCTGGGGCTGCCCACCCCGGTGACGGCGGTCCAGCTGCTCTACCGCACCACCGACGCCCAGGGGCGCCCGGCCGCCAACGTCACCACCGTGCTCCGCAGTCTGACCGGGGACAGCGGCAGAGCCGTCTCGTACCAGTCCTTCTACGACTCGCTCGACCCGGAGGACGGCCCCTCCCGGGCAGTCGCCGGGAACCTCAGCCTGGGCGGCGCGATCCCGAACGTCGAGGCGATGTACATCGTGCCGCTGCTCGCCCAGGGCTACAACGTGGTGCTCCCGGACACCGAGGGCCAGAACGCCGACTTCGGAGCCGGGCCGGAGTACGCCACCACCACCCTGGACTCGATCCGGGCCGCGAGCGCGTCCCCGGCGACCGGCCTGACCCCGGACACCCGCTTCGGGCTGATGGGGTACTCCGGCGGCGCCGTCGCCAGCGCCTGGGCGGCCGCGCTCGCACCCGGCTACGCGCCCGAGGTCAACGCCAGACTGGTCGGCTACGCCGAGGGCGGGCTGCTGGTGGACCCGGCGCACATCAACAGGTACATCGACGGCTCGCTGGTGTGGAGCGGGATCATCCCGATGGCGCTGGTCGGGGCCTCGCGCTCCTACGGCACCGACCCCACGCCCTACTTGAACGACTACGGCCTGTCGGTCCTGCGGCAGCTGGAGCACGGCTCACTCACCGACGCCGTGGGCCACTACCCCGGGCTGAGCTGGAAGGCGATGGCCAAGCCCCAGTACGCCGACCCGAACTCGGTGGAGCCCTACGTCATGGCCGTCAACCGGACCAACCTCGGTTCGGCCCCGACCCCGACCGTGCCCGGCTACCTCGCCCAGGGCAACGCGGGCATCCTCGAAGGCACCTTCGCCAACCCGGCCGGCATCGGCACGGGCGACGGCGTGATGGTCGCCGGGGACGTACGGGCACTCGCCCGCCAGTACTGCGCGACCGGCACCGCAGCGGTCGCCTACCAGCAGTACGACTTCCTCAGCCACTTCGGCGTCCCCGCCGTCTGGGCCCCGCAGGCCCTGGCCTGGCTGAACGACCGCTTCGCCGGCCGCCCGGCCCCCTCCGACTGCGGTCACATCCCGGCCGGCAACTCCCTCGCCCCGGAACAGCCCGTACCGGCCTCCTGACCTCCGGCCAGGCGCCGATAAGGCGCGCCGGGGCACCCCGGGAAGGCACGGGACCTGGTGATCACGGGGCAGCGACGCCCTGTGATCACCAGGCGGTGCAGGGGACCAGGCCCACGACGAGCCACGCCCTGCGGACCCGCGCCGCCGGGACCGGCAGGGCGACTCGCCCCGACCACGGCGTCCCCGGCCCGGGGGGACGGGGTGAGACCGCCGCAGGCGTGTCACCGTCCCGGAGCAGGCCCGTGCAGGGCAGCTACTGGCAACCGGTCAGAGGCGCCGACAGCGTCCGGCGGAAGGGGCACTCAGGTAGGGGCTACCCGGCTACGGCTCTCGTGGGGGCGACGACGCCTTCCAGACCGACGACGGTTCCGTCCCACTGCGCATCGACAGTTCAAGCGAATGCCCGGCCGGATGATCCCGGCCGGGCATTCGCTTGACGGAAGGGCTAGAAGGGCGACCCTCCGTGTCCGATGATCGACTTGAGCATGCCGGGCGATCCCACCCCGTATGCGCCGACGAGTGAGTAGCCGAGCGCGGCCTCACCAGGAGTGAGGGGGGCCTGGGATGTCCAGGAAGCCTCGATCGAGCCCAGGGATGTCCGCTCGAACACGGCCAGCTCAGCCCCGTTCCTGCTGAATCGGGTGAGGCATTCCGAGACGGGCTCGAATGCGTAGGAGGCGTCGCGAAACTCGACGCCGACGCGATACGACCTGCGGGTGGCGAACCCTGTTCCGGGGATGGCCCGGCCCGATCTTGCCGCGCCCGGCCCGGACGGCGGCGACCAGGGCGCCGCCCACCACCGGGCGGACCGGACGGCGAACGCCTCGCCCGGCCGCGGACAAGGGGCCCGGTTCGGCCGCCGAGGCGAAGCGCCACCGGTTCTTGGCGGCGCCGGTCCTGACTCCCCGGCACAGGCCACCGACCTGCACCGGGGAGTCTGGGTACCCCTGCTGACCTGCGGTGGGGAGTTTCACCGGGAAGGCGGTGAGTTTCGCTCCGGGGCGCCGGTGAGTTTGCCCGTCCGGCTCCTCCCCTGATCGGGGGAGCGCGGTTTCCCTCCCGCCCGGGAGGCGCGCATGGGGCGCCGTGTTCCAGGATCGGTCAGGGCCGGAGCGACCGGGCCGAGTGCGTCCGCCGCGACCTCTCCGGGCACTGACCGCGCCGGGAACCCGGCGAACACCCAAACCGCACGCACACTCCAGAGGTGACATTCCATGAACTCACGTACGCCGCTTCGGTTCCGCGCCCCGCGTCGCAGGACGACTCACGCCGCCGTCGCCGTGGCCGTCGGGGCCCTCGCCCTCGGCGCGCTCGCCCCGTCCGCCGTCGCTGCCCCGGGGGCCGCCGGGCCGGACGCCATCCAGCAGCGTCTGGACGCGATGGTGAGCCCCGATCACGTGCCCGGCGCTCTGGCCGCCGTCCGTGACCAGGCAGGCCACACCCGTACCTATGCCGCGGGCGCCGGGGACCTGGCCACCGGAGCGAAGGCGCCCCGGGACGGCGAGGTGCGGATCGGCAGCGTCACCAAGACGTTCACCGCGGTAGTCGTGCTGCAGCTCGTCGGCGAGGGCAAGGTCCGCCTCGACGACCCGGTCGAGACCTACCTGCCCGGCCTCCTGCGCGGACAAGGGATCGACGGGCGCCACATCACGGTGCGTCAACTCCTGCAGCACACCAGCGGACTTCCCGACTACGAGGACGACGTCACCGACGACATCCTCCAGCGCCGCTACCTCTCTCCCCGCGACACCCTGGACATCGCGCTGCGACACGACGCCGTCTTCGCCCCGGGAACGAATTGGGGGTACAGCAACACGAACTACCTGGTGGCCGGGATGATCGTGGAAAAGGTCACCGGCCGGCCCCTGGCCAAGGAGATCGACAAGCGCATCATCAAGAAGATCGGGCTGCGCCACACCTACCTCCCCGCCCCCGCCGAGACCACCCTTCGAGGACCTCACCCCCACGGCTACCACAAGGACGGCCCGGACGGACCGCTGCGCGATGTCACCGAGATCGACCCCTCCGCGGCCTGGGCGGCGGGCGCGATGGTCTCCACCAGCGCCGACCTCGCCCGGTTCTTCTCCGAGCTCATGAAGGAAGGCCGCCTCCTCGGCGGCCCCGAACTCGAGCAGATGCGCACCACCGTCCCCACGGGCGCGCCCGGCTACGACTACGGACTGGGGATCATGAGGACACAGCTGTCGTGCCACAAGACCGTCTGGTGGCACAACGGCAGCATCCCCGGCTACGGAACCTGGAGCGCCGCCACCGACGACGGACGCGCCGCCAGCGTCACGACGACCGTCGACCCGACCGGCATGGCGGACCTGCAGCCGGCCGAAAATGCCGTCGACGCGGCCCTGTGTGGCTGAACGCGCCTCCCCGGCGGCTGTTTCCTGCAGTACGGGCACGGCCTCGGATCACACCGCGGTGTGGTCCCGGTCGAGGGCCGCACGCGTACGGTACTCACCTGGAGGCATTCCGTAAGCCGCTTTGAACGCCCGGTTGAAAACCGCCGGGTCCGTGAATCCCCAGCGCGCTCCGATCATTCCGACAGGACGCGGCATGAGGCCGGGTGCCGTCAGGTCCGCGCGACAGCGCTCAAGTCGCCGTCCTCGGATAAAGGAGCCGACGGTGTGCTTCTCATCGTGGAACAGGTGGTGCAGATAGCGGACGGAGATGCCCTGGGCGTCGGCAACCACCTGCGGCGACAAACCCGGCTCCGACAGGTGCCTCTCGATGAATGCCCTCGCCTTGTAGAGCAGAGTGGTCTGCCGTGTCCGGGCCGGCAGCAGTCGTTCCCGGTTCGCCAGGCCCGAGAGGAATGCCAAGGCGAGATGAAGTGCGGCGGCACCGGTCTGCTCGGCCTCCCAGCCTTCCAGCCGTACCCCGGCCAGATCCCGCAGGAACCCCGCGAGCAGGGATCCGCTCCCGTACGTGGGAAGCCGGCGGGCCAGAAGGTTCCGCATGACCTGGTCCGGGACGGGCACTGCGGTCTTCGGCACGTGGAGGATGATGATGCGGCCGTCCTCGGCGACCCGTGTTTCGAACTGCCTGGACGTGTCGTACAGCACCAGACCGCCCGCCTGTAACTGCGCCACGTTGCGGTCCTGTTCGATCCCCATGACCCCGCCGACGACGTACCCGAGCTCCCACAGTTCCGGGTCCGAGCGCTGGATCAGCCGAGGAGTGCGCCGGCTCTGCAGCGTCTGGAATGACAGAGCCGACGCGTGAACGGATCCGAGCTCAAGCGCCACGGCCGTCGCCCGGAAGTCGTCCCGGTGCTCGGTTGTGATGTAGGTGGGTGCGAGGTCCCGCGTCACCAGGTCGACCCACCAGTCGAACCGGTCCGCCTTCGGCACGTCCGTCGACCGCAACACGACCCCGCCCACCACGGCCCCTCCCCCAAGGTTGTGCACATGGTGTCAAAGCCCTTGCACGGTGTGTCAATGACATGCCGACCGAATGGCGAGAACCTTCTCTTCGGCTGTTACAAGACGCGGCATCGAGCAGCCAAATCGCCGAAGGCCCGGACGCAACAGTCACCGGGGCACGGGACCGGCGGGCCGTCAAGGCCACGCCGGCTTCCACGGCGACCGCGTCCTGGAACAAGTCACGATCACCGGTCACGAGAAAGAACCCGGCTGCCCCCAGACAGAGGAGTACCCGATGAACACGGCAGCAACGAACAGCAAGAGCACCCGGACACGACAGCGGATCGCCGGCACCGGCGCTGCGGCGGTTCTGAAGAAGGTGAAGGTCCTGGCGGTCACGGCCGCCGCGGTGGCGGCGCTCGGCGTCGGCACCGGCGCCGCGCACGCCTCGACGGCGCGGCCGGCCGCCAACCGGTGCCAGAGCGTGCACACCTACCGGACCGGCGGCGAGTACATGGAAGTGCACGGCTGGGGCGGCAAGGGCGCGGTCGTGGACACCTGGGAATACGCCTCCCAGAACGGCCACATCCAGGACAACGAGCGCTGGTGCCTGGAGCCCGCCAGCGAAGGCGGCTGGTACCTGCACCCGTACTACAACCTGGGCCTGTGCCTGGACCTGCCCAGCACGGACGAGATGATTGTCTGGAGCTGCAACGGCCGGAGCAACCAGCGGTTCTCCTTCAGCAACGGCGCCCCGACCGGCGGTCAGATAACGCCGAAGTCCGACCCCGGCCTCAGGATCAACGGCGCTGCACACCTACAGCTGTGGGCACAGCAGTGGAACAGCACCGACATCACCTTCTGGCTGTAGGCCGTAACGCAAACAAGGCCCCGGGCCCGCGGTGGGGCGGGGCCCTCGCCTCCTGCCTCACCTGATCACCGGCCGCCATCACCATCGGCCGACGCCAGAAGCGCGACCACCAAAGCACTGGAGGGGGGGGGGGGGGGCCCCGGGGGGGGGGGCGGGCGGGGGGCGCGCACCCCGCCCCCGCCCCCCCCCCCCCCCCCCCCCCCCCCGCCCCCCCCCCCGCGGGGCGCCCCCCCCTCCAGTGCAGGGCAGGAACACCGCCTCGCCCGACCACCAGAGCCCCGGCCCGAACCGCCTACCAGCCAACCCCGAGGGCCTCCAACTGCCCGAGCTGCCCGGCGGTGAGCTTGTCCCGGCGGGCCTTCTGGCGTGCCAGGTTCACCGGGGGCAGAGTGAGCTTCAGAAATGCCGAATTCGCGGGCTGCGATGTGCGCTTCACCGATGCCAGGTTCACCGATGCCCGGCTGGACTTCACCGGTGCCCGGTTCGCCGACGGCAGGGTCGGTTCCTCGGCGCCGAACTCGCCGGCGGCACGGTGCGCTTCGACAACGCCGCGTTCACCGGCAGCACAGTGACCTTCTACGCGACCAAGTTCGTCGGCGGCGAGGTCGGCTTCGGCTATGCCGATTTTGTCCGGGGCACCGTGCTCTTCGACCACGCCGAGTTCCAGACATTCCGCGGTCGGCTCTCGATCCGGGATGCGGCGCCGGCCGGTCGGACCCTGTCGCGGCCGGCCGGTCAGACCCGGTGGCGTGGGGTGAGCAGACCGCTCTCGTACCCGACGATCACCAGCTGGACCCGGTCCCGGGCGCCGAGTTTGTCCAGCAGATGGCTCAGGTGGGTCTTCACGGTCGCCGCGGCTGCGCGCCGTCCTCGGGGCCTGCCTCTACCTGACCCTCATGTGCCTGTTCTCACTGGGCATCGCGACGATGCTGCGCAGCACGGCGCTCTCACTCTCGCTGCTGTTCGCCCTCGTCTTCGTGCTCTCGCCGGTGGCCAACACCATCCCGGCGCTGCGCACCCTCGCCCGCTACCTGCCCGACCACGCCGGTGCCGAGGTCATGAAGGCCGATCCGGCCCTCAGCCCGGGAACGGGTCTGCTGGTCCTCACGGCCTGGACGACGGCGGCCCTGCTGGCCGGCTACCTCACGCTGCGCAGCCGTGACGGCTGAAGACGGTGCTCAGAGCCCCGGCAGCCTGCCGCCGGGCAACGACACCAGTACCCTCGGCGCAGCCGCCCACCACCCGAGCGGCAGCCGCCCACCACCCGACCGGCACCCGACCGGCCCCGGCTGCTCCGGCGGCCGGAGGCGGACGTGGCGGACCCTGGCCGAGCCGGCGAACGCGGCGGGGGGGGGGGGGGGGGGGGCGGGGCGGGGGGGGGGGCGGGGGGCGCGGGCGGCGGGGGGGGGGGGGGGCGGGGGGCGGCCGGGGGAGCGCCGCCGGGCGGGGGGGCCGGGGCGGGCGCCCCCCCCCCCGCGGGGGGGGCCCCCCCCGCGCTGCGGGCCCGGTCAGCCCGCAGCGGCGAAGGCGGCCTTCAGGTGCGGGATGTAGTCGGCGACGGCCGGGGCGAAGCAGGTGTAGCTGTGGGTGCCGGCACAGGTGGGCGACAGGCTTGCGCCGTTGCCGTAGTCGACGTACCGGCTCGGGATGCCGAGCCGGTCGAGGCGGCTCTTGACGTTGTTCGCGGCGATCTCGGTGAAGTGCTCGATGGTGTCGTTGTTGCCGGTGTAGAGGGTGACGTCGGTGTTGGCGAGCCTGGCCAGGTTGGCGGGGTCGGCGGGGTTGACCTCGTTCCAGATGTGGTCGGCGTTGAAGACCGGGTACGGCGAGCCGAAGATCGCGTCGTCGGTGATCAGCTCCTGCTTCTGCGCGAACCACCGGTCGGCGTCCTCGGGTGAGGCGGCGTGCAGGAGGATCCAGCCGTCACGTTCCAGGCGCACCTGGCGCTCGCTGACGCCGAGCTCGCGCAAGTGGTCGAGGTAGTCGGCGACATCCGGGGAGACGAACAGCCGATCGCCGCTGCGCAGCCGGGCGAGGTTCGCACGGGCTTGCCGCAGGTGCGCGATGCGGTCCCGGAGGTCTTGGTCGATCTCGGCGATGGCCGTGGCGAGCGTGTCGGGGTCCCCGTCCAGGAGGTCCTTGACGCGGGCCAGCGGTACGCCCGCGCCTGCCAGCGTCCTGATCTTGACCAGGGTGAGGGCTTGCTGGGCGTCGTAGCGCCGGTAGCCGGACGAGTCGCGGTCGGGCTCGGCGAGCAGGCCGCGCTCGTGGTAGTGGCGGACGGCCTTGGCGGTCACCCCGGCGTAGTCGGCGAGTTGGCCTATCGTCAGCATGCTGGAGATCCTCTCACCCGGGGGCCGTCCCGAGGGCCGTCCCCGGGCCCGTCCGGCGGACCGGGCAGGTCAGACCCGCACGGTCAGTCGGCCGCCGCCGTTGCGGAAGCGCGCCCGGCCGTCGCTGACGTCGTGGTAGGACACCAGCAGCAGGCGCAGGTACCCGTCGAAGGCCTCCAGCGGGAATCCGGCCGGCGCGAACAGGCCGGGCCTGATCGGCACGAGGCGCTGCGGCGGGGCACAGACCCTCCCGCCGGCGAACTGCGTGAAGATCCGCTCCTGCGAGGCGTCCGCCGGCTCGTACGTCACCCGCTCCTCGAGCCGGCCGTCGACGACGCTGACGTCGATGCGGAGTTGGTTGGAGCGGTACGTGCCCACGTACGGAGTGAGGTCGACGTCCTCCTCCAACTCGGTGATCAGCACGGGGACCTGAACACCGAGGTGCTCGCTGAGCAGCCATCGCAGGATCTGGTCCTGCAGCACGATCGCCCCCGGGGTGTTGCCGAACGCGGTGAACACCAGGTCGTGCTCGGGAAGGACGCACAGGATGGACACCCCGCCCGGCGAGGCACCCGACATGGCCAGGACGGTCGTGTCGCCGAACGGATACCGCACCCAGCCCAGGCCGATCGGCGGGGTGTTCGGGGTGCCCATGTCGAACGCCACCTGCTGCATCAGCGCGGTCGACTCGGCCGACAGGACGCGCGCGCCGGACGGGGACACACCGCCCGCGAGGTGGGTGCGCCCGAAGGCGAGCAGGTCGGCGATCGTGCCGATCGGCGTGCCGCCGGCCGGCCCCCAGGTATCGGGCAGCATGAACATGCTGGTGGGCCTGGCCGCCATGGTCTGCGGATCCGGGAAATGGCCGACCGCCGTGCTGCGCAGGATGGCCTCCTCGGCCGAGGCGCTGGAGTCGGTCATGCCGACCGGCGTGTAGAGCTCACGCTTGAGCAGCTCGGGGAAGGGCAGCCCGGTCACCGCCTCCAGCAGGCGGCCCGCCACGATCATGCCGCCGTTGGAGTAGCTGAGCCGCTCTCCGGGCTCGAACAGGGCACCGCAACTGCCTGCGAGGCCCTCGACGTAGGCCTTCAGGGCGTCACGGCCCTTGGCATCGGGGAAGAACAGGTCCGCGTCGATGCCGTTGGTGTGCGAGACCAGGTGCCGGACCAGGATCTTGTCCGCCGCACCCGGCGTGGTCAGGGCCAGTTCGGGCAGGTACCCCACCACCGGCGCGCCGAGGTCCAGCACCCCGCGCTCGACCTGCTGGAGGACCAGCGTGGTGGTCAGGACCTTGGTGACGGAGCCGAAGAGGAAGCCGGTGTCCTCGCGCATCGGTGCGCCGGTGGCCACGTTCGCGCAACCGTGGGCGACGACGACCTGCTCGCCCGCGTGGTAGACGCCGGCGACGAACCCGGGGACGTTGTCGGACTCGCAGTAGGCGGCGGCCTGCTCGCGGATCCGGGCTTCGAGGGTGCTGAACGAGTTGTTGGTCATGCGGACCATCGTCGAACCCTGCCCCTGGGGCAAGGTCAAGCCCGGAACGCGGAAAGCCTGCGCCTGGCCCGGCCACACCCATCCGTGCCGCCTGGTACGACCCGGCGCTCTTCGACGACCGGCGCGACGCCTGGTCCGGCAAGGTCCCGGGCAAGGCCGGGTCGACGCTGCGGGAGCCCTGACGATCAGTCGGCGAATGGTCCGACAACGTTCAGCGGAAGTTCATCGGTTCAATTTCGTACACATTTCGCGTGCCTGTGATTCTCGTCGCATCCACGTCTTCTGACGGTCTTTTAGCACGGTTGCGGTCCGGTGCACCGATGCGTGAGCGTTACTGTGGTGGAGCGGCAACGTGGCTGCTCGGACCGGGCACGCCTACTTGCGACCTAAGTTTCTTTCGTGGTGCGCACGCGATGAACCGTGTTCGCGCCGCCTTTTGGGAGAGGCGACTTGGCCCTCGAATTCATTCCGGCCCGTCTTGATGACGTGGACGCTCTGTTGACGCTCTACCGCCAGGTGTACGGGCGGAGCTACGCCCTGCCGCTCGGCACCGACCCCGAGGTGATGGCCCGTGAGATCACGGCCCCGGACACCACCTGGCTGGTGGCCCGGGAGCCCGGCGGCGACCGGTTGCTCGGGTCCATCCTCGGCACGGTCGACCCGGCCGCGCGGATCGGCAAGCTGCAGGGCCTGGTGATCCATCCCGACGCCCGGGGGCTCGGCGGGGCCAATCTCGCCGTACAGCAGCTCGCCGACCAGCTGCTGACGGGCGACCACCCGGTCGACTCCGTGTACGCGACCGCCCGGACCGACACCACCGCCCCGCAGCGCATCTGCCTGAAGTCCGGCTTCCGCGCGCTCGGCGTCCTGCCGAACCTGCGCAAGGCCGCCTGGCACGAGACCATGGTGCTGCTGGCCAAGCACCGCGCGGGCGTACTGGAGCAGCGGCTTCCGGTGTACAAGGTCCCGTCCGCGCTCGACGGGCTGGTACGGGCACTGGCGGACCTGCCGGGGCCCGCGCAGCGACCGGAGCGCGTGGACGAGCCGCTGCCCAGGCCGAGGAAGGGCGGGCGCGCCGTCCGGGAGCTGGAGTTCATCGACGCGCCGGCCTTCGTGAGCCGCCGGTTCGGCGGGCTGGGGGAGTGCTTCTACCCGTTCCACGAGCCGAACGTCATGCTCTCCGCCGCCGACGGCGCCTACGAGGTGTACGCGCACCTCAGCCCCGCCGACGGGTACTGCACGCTGATCGGCATCGAGCTCGCGGAGATCGGCGAGGAGCTGGACACCATCACCGACCGGCTGGCCGCGCACGGCGCCCGGTACATCGAGGCCCTGGTGCCGCTGGACAGTTACCACTCGCTGCGCCGGCTGCTCGGGCACGGCTTCCTGCCGGTGGCGGCCTACCCCGCGATGCGCCGGGAGGCCGAGGGCTTCCGCGACTACGTGGTGCTGGCCCGGATCCTGCAGCCGCTGGACTTCCGGGGCCTGGCCATCGACGCCGCGTTCCAGCCGTTCACCGAGCAGTACATCGAGCTGTGGAAGCAGCAGCACCTCGACACCCACGGGATATTCCAATGAACAAGTACCTCCAACCGGTCTCGGCACCGGACCCCGAAGCACTCGCCCACGTACAGCAGCTGGCAGACCTGGCCGAGCCGTACCGCGCCGGGGACGACGTGGACGCCCTGTTCACGGCGGCGATGAACGAGATCAACGCCTGGCACGCCGAGCGTTCGCCCTACTTCGGCAAGCTGTGGGCGGCCGAGGGGCACACCCTGGAGTCCATCGAGGAGCTCCACCGGCTGCCGTTCGTGCACGCCAACTTCTTCAAGCTGCACGAGGTGCTGTCGCTGCCGCGCGAGGAGACGCTGCTGACCCTGACCTCGTCCGGCACGACCGGCCAGAAGTCGCAGATGGCCTTCGACGACTTCACCCTGCGGGGCGGCCAGCGGATGGTCGCCCGGGTCTTCGACCACTACGGCTGGATCAAGTCCGAAGGCGACGAGCCGGTCAACTACCTGCTCTCCAACTACCAGCCCCGGCCGGGCCTGAACCTCGGCACCTCGTTCACCGACGAGTACCTGTGCCACTTCGCTCCCGTCCGCTCGGTCGAGTACGCGCTCAAGCACACCGGCAGCGGCCACGAGTTCGACCCGTTCGGCTGCGTCCGCGCGCTGATCCGCTTCGCCGAGGAGGGCGCGCCGGTCCGGATCCTCGGCTTCCCCGCCTTCCTCTCCTTCACGCTGGACCGGATGCGCGAACTCGGGCTGCCGCCCCTCCGGTTGAACCCGGAGTCGCTGGTCGTCTTCGGCGGCGGCTGGAAGGGCAACGCGGACAAGCAGGTCGCCAAGCCGGAGCTGTACCGGCGCATCCACGAGCAGCTCGGCATCCCGGACGAGCGGATCCGCGACGGCTACGGCGCCGTGGAGCACTCCGTCCTGCACATGGAGTGCCCCAACCACCGTCTGCACGTCCCGGTCTGGGCCCGCCAGCTGGTCCGCGACGTGCGCACGCTCCAGCCGCTGCCGTACGGCCGGAGCGGCTACCCCCAGTTCATCTCGCCGTACATCACCTCGGTGCCGGCCCAGTCCGTGCTGATGGGCGACCTGGTCACCCAGCACGCGCCGGAGGAGTGCGGCTGCGGCCTGCCCACGCCCTGGTTCGAGGTGCACGGGCGGGCCGGGATCAGCCGCAACCGCAGCTGCGCCGTCGCCGCCGCCGAACTGCTCAAGACCGAGGGGAAGAAGTGACTCAGCACTACTGGCAGGGCGCGTGGGTGGACGACGCGGAGGCGGCGGCCCGCCTGGAGCGCCTCGACGAGTACGCCGCCGGCGCGCTGGCCGAGCGGCTCAGCCCGATCACCGTGCTCGCCGCCTGCGACCGCCTGGCCGGCGCGCTGGCCGACCCGGCGAGCGAGCACTCCGTCCGGCTGGCGGGTCTGCTGCGCGAGGCGGGCGTGCCCGAGGACGAGACCTCGCGGACGATGCGCGACCTGACCGAGGCGCTGTCCCGGGAGGAGCTGGAGGTCAAGCTGACCCGCGAGCTCGGCGGCATCGACCCCGGGCGGCTGGCGCGCTTCGACTTCCGCCGGGAGGTCTTCGAGGGCTGGCTGCCGGTCGGCCTGCTGGTGCACATCGCGCCGGGCAACGCACCCGCCGCCGGGGCGCTCACCGTGGTCGAGGGCCTGCTCGCGGGCAACCTCAACGTCGTCAAGACCAGCGGCGAGGGGCGGTTCACCCATGAACTGCTCGCCGCCCTGGCGCAGTTCGACGCCACCGGAGCGATCGCCCGGCAGGTCGTGGTGCTCGGCTTCCCGTCCTCGCGCACCGACTGGCTCGAGCGACTGTGCGCGGCCGCCGACGCCGTCGCCGCCTGGGGCGGCGAGGAGGCCATCGCCTCGATCGCCGCGCTGATACCCGCCGGCTGCCGACTGGTCGACTGGGGACCGAAGCTCTCCTTCGCGTACCTGACGGCCGATGCCTGGTCCGCCCCCGAGACGCTGGACGGCATCGCCGACGACATCTGCCGCCTCGAACAGCAGGCCTGCGCCAGCCCGCAGGTGGTGTACCTGGACACCGAGGACCAGGACGAACTCTTCGCCTTCGCCGAGCGGTTCGCCGCCGTGCTCGCCGCCCGCGCACCCGCACCGCACGACCGCGAGCCGCTGGAGAGCGCCGAGATCACCAACACCGTCCTGGTGGCCCGGCTGGAGGAGCACCTCGGGCTCACCAAGGTGCATGCCGCTCCCGACGCGAGCTGGCACGTGCTCGCCGACACCCGCAGCGCGCTGCGTGCCTCGCCGCTGCACCGCACGGTCTGGGTCAAGCCGCTGCCGCGCAAGCGGATCGCCGAGGTGCTGCGCCCGATGCGCCGCTACCTGCAGACCGCCGGGATCGGCGCGAGCCGCACCGACACCGCGGAGCTGGCCGGCGCCGTGCTGGCGGCGGGCGTGCAGCGGGTGACGGTGCCGGGCGGAATGCTCGGCAGCTACGACGGCGAGCCGCACGACGGCGTGTACGCGCTGCAGCGCTACAGCCGCCGGGTGGACGTCCAGCTGGACGGGCGGTTCACCGGCGACGCCTGCCTGGACGACCTGGTCGGTGCGCGTGAACTCGCGCCCCCGGCGGTCGCGGTGACCGGCAAGACGGAGTTCGAGAAGCTGCAGACCGACCTCAGCCGTGCGGAGGTCTTCTTCCGCAGCGGCGGCAGCTCCGGCGCGCCCAAGCTCTCCGCGTTCAGCTGGGACGACTACCACGAGCACATGCGGTCCGGCGCGGAGGGCCTGCTGGCGGCCGGGTTCGACCCACGGACCGACCGGGCGATGAACCTCTTCTTCGGCGGGCAGCTGTACGGCGGGTTCTCCAGCTTCTTCTCGGTGCTGGAGACGCTCGGGGCGGTCCAGTTCCCGATGATGGCGCAGGACGACCACGCGGCGGTCGCCCGGTCGGTGGTCGAGCACGGGGTCAACACCCTGTTCGGCATGCCGAACTACCTGCTGCGGGTCTTCACCGAGGGCGCGGACCTGCTGCGCGAGTACCGAGGGGTTCGCAAGCTGTTCTACGGCGGCGAGCACTTCCCGGCACGCCAGCGGGAGTGGCTGCGCGAGGAGTTCGGGGTCGAGCTGGTCCGTGCCGGCGCGTACGGCAGCGTCGACGCGGGCCCGCTCGGCTACCAGTGCCCCAAGGCGCCGGACCGGGTGTACCACCTGTTCAGCGGACTGCACACGCTGGAGATCCTCGACCGCGAGGCGGACCGGCCGGTGCCGGCGGGTGAGGCCGGGCGGCTGGTGTTCACCGCGCACACCCGGCGCGGGCAGCGGCTGGAGCGGTACGAGATCGGTGACCTCGGGCGCCGGCTGACCGAGGACTGCCCGTGCGGTCGGCGCACCCCGCGTTTCGAGCTGCTGGGGCGCTTCGGCGACATCTTCCGCAGCGGCAGCCACTTCCTCAACTACCGGCGGTTCGTCCAGGTCGCGGAGGAACGGCTGGAGCACCACGGTGCGCTGCAGATCCTGCTGGACGAGGACGACGCCGCCAACGAGACGCTGACCGTCCGGCTGGAGGGCCGGCCGCAGGACGGGCCGGACATCCGGGAATTCCTGGACGGGTACCCGGATCTCGCGGCGGCGGTGGAGCGGGACCGGCTGGTGGAGCTGCGCGTGGAGCGCGTACCGGCCGCGGACTTCGCGCAGACGGCGGCGAGCGGGAAGCTGCTGGCCGTCGTGGACCGGCGGTCCAGGAACCGCTGACGTTCCGAAAGACGCGGAGGGACCGCGCGACCGGCCATGTGGCATCCCAAGC
>NZ_JBHWGV010000140.1:0-2687 GCF_042732955.1 Kitasatospora sp. NPDC059747
GCTTAACGGGCATGGCTCAGTTGCTCCTTCAGCGCGTGGCCGTCGTGGCCGCGCCGTCGGGGGCCCCGGGAGCCGGGTGGGCCCCCCCCCCGGCGCCGGCCCCCCGGCGCGCGCCCGCCCGCGGGCGGCGACGAGATCGCCGTCGACGAGGCCGCCGCCGCGCGCTGCGGCTACCGCGTGGGGGACGCCGCACGGATCTCGGTGGACGGCCCCGGCCTCACCGTGCGCATCAGCGGCGTCTTCACCACCCGCGCGGAGCCCGCCGTCACCGACGGCGGGAGCGTGGTGCTGTTCGACACCGCGACGGCGCAGCAGCACTTCACCGGCCCCGGCCGCTACAGCGAGTTCCACGTGAAGGCCGCGCCCGGCGCCACCGCCGAGCGGCTGCGGCAGGCGACGAAGCAGGCCGTCCCGGGCGCCACCGTCCTGACAGCGGACGTCCCCACCCGCGACCGGGCGTTGCGCGCCGAGAACCAGGTCTCCTCACTGCGCACCACACTGCTGTCCTTCGCCGCCGTCGCGCTGTTCGTCTCCTGCTTCCTCATCGCCAACACCTTCGGCATGCTCGTGGCCCAACGGACGCGCGAGGTCGGCCTGTTGCGGGCGATCGGGGCCTCGCGCCGGCAGGTCGGGCGCCTGGTGCTGGCCGAGGCGTTCCTGGTCGGGCTGGCGGGCTCGCTGGTGGGGGTCGCGGCGGGCGTCGGCGTCGGGGAGGTGCTGCGCCCGATCGCCGGTGACCTCGGCAAGGGCGGTCCGCTGCCGACCGGGGACGCGCTCAGCCTGCCCGTGTACGCGCTGCTCGTCCCGCTGGCCACCGGGGTGCTGACCACGGTGGTCGCCGCCTGGCTCCCGGCGCGGCGGGCCGGACGGATCGCGCCGCTGGCCGCGCTGCGCGTCGCGGAGGCTCCGCTTCGGGAGGGGGTCGGGAGGCGACGCGTGCTCGCAGGTGTGGTGCTGGCCGCCGGTGGTGCGGCCGGCCTGCTGAGCGGGGCGAGCAACGACCGCATCCAGGAGGGCGCGCCCGTACTGGCCTTGGGCGCCGTGCTGGCGGCCGGCAGCCTGCTCGCGCTCATGCCGACGCTGGTCGGGCCGCTGCTCGCGGTGGTCCGACCGCTCCTCGGTCGTGCGGGGATCGGCGCGCGGCTCGCCGAACGCAACAGTGCCAGCAATCCGCGCCGCGTGTCCGCCCCGGCCGCGTCGCTGGTCATCGGCGTGAGCCTGGTGACCACCCTCACGGTCGTCGCCGCCGGCGGCCTCGCGGCGGCGGACGCCGCGGGCGCGCACGTGCTCAAGGCGGACTACGTGGTGTCGATGCGGAGCCTGGACGCTCAATCGGCGGTGGTGGAACGGACGTTGGCCGCCAGCGCCGAGGTCGCCGCCGTCGCGGCGCTACGGGAGGTGGAACTGACGGTCGACGGGGTGCGCGCGTTCGGCCTCGCCCTGCCGTCGAACGCCGTGCGGGACATGCTGCGGCTGCGCATGAGTGGGGGAGCGGCTGACATCGGCGCTGGAAACGTGCTGGTGCCGGCCGGCTACGGCCGGGCGGTCGGAAGTACGGTGCACGCGCGTCTGGTTGACGGGCGGGCTGCCGAGTTGACGGTCGCAGGGGTCTACGAGCCCAACGCGCTGGTGAGCGGCTTCCTGGTCGATGCCGCCGCCTTTCCTGTGGATGCCTCTCCTGTCGGTGCCGTTCCTGCCGGTGTCGTTCCTGTCGCTGCCTCTCCTGCCGGTGCCGTCCGGAGCGTGCTCGTCCGTACCCGTGACCACCCGAGCCCCGGGCTGCGCCGCACCCTCGCCCACGCCCTCGGCGACAGCCCCGCCCTGCGCATCGACAGCAGCGACGACCTGGCCCGCGCCGCCGCCGACGACGCCGACCGCATGCTCGACCTGCTCTACGCCCTGCTCGGCCTCTCCATCGGCGTCGCGCTCCTGGGCGTCGTCAACACCCTGGCCCTGTCCGTCACCGAACGCCGCCGCGAGATCGGCATGCTGCGGGCCATCGGCCTGACCCGGGCGGGCGTGCGCGCCATGGTGCGCGCCGAGGCCCTCATCATCGCCGTTCTCGGCGGCGCCCTCGGCCTGGCCCTGGGCCTCCTCGTCGGCTGGGCGAGCGGCGAGGCGATCGCACGCCACACGCCCGGCTTCCGCCACAGCGTGCCCGTGCTGCGCCTCGCCGTCCTGCTGGCCGCGGCGGCGGGAGCGGGCCTCCTGGCCTCCCTGTGGCCGGCACGCCGGGCGGCCCGGACCCCGGTCCTGGCGGCCATCGGGACGGAGTAGCTGCGCGTAGGAAGAAGGGCTGCACCCGCTTGTCCAAGGGGCTGCCGGCGCCGGCCGGAAACCGAATCTCGTCGCATCAGAAGGGACACCGAACACATGCGCCGCCTCTGGCGAATCCCCGTCCTGCTCCTGGCGGAGGCGGTGACGGCCGCCGCCGTGACCATCCCCGTCCTGTGGGCGTACGGCTGGAACCGCTTCCGAAAGCCGCCCCTGCCGCCGCTGGGCAGGATCGCACCTCCGGACCGCCGGTCCGGTGCTCCGGCTGACGGACCGTAACGCCGGGAGGGCCCCCGTGGCCCGGGGGGGGGGGGGGGGGCCCCGGGCGTAAACAGAATGTGGCATTTTAGCGTGGCCGTATACCCCGGGTCCCTTGGCCACGAGTCGAGGTACCCCGAGGACAGCGACCCGAG
>NZ_JBHWGV010000140.1:2697-6590 GCF_042732955.1 Kitasatospora sp. NPDC059747
GCCCCCCGCGGGGAGTCACCGCACCGCCGGCCCGGCGGGCGGGTGCGCCGCCTCCCGCACGCAACCGCGGGGCGGCCGCGGTCCCCGGGGGGGGGCCGGGCGCCCTCCGCTGCTTCACGACATGGGCCATTTCCCGGAGGACCTTCTCCCGGAGGACCTGTGCCCAGAGGACCTGCTCCCAGAGGACCTGCTCCCAGAGAAAAAGGAGTTGCCCGAGGGGCGCGGCCTCGATGAGGATCGGGCCATGGACTTTTAGCGGTTGCCACGTAGCTGTCACCAACCCGTCGCGCGGGTTGGCACCCGGGCCTGAGCACTCGGCCCTGGGGTGACCACCCGCGCTCACGTGTGCATCCGTCATGTCCGGGAGAGCTGCGGCTCGGCCTGCGAGCGCTCCTGGTGAGTCCTGAAAGCAACCACATTCATGAATACCGACCGCAAGGCCCTGTGGGCCGTGCGTCAGTCCGCCCTGCCCACCGTCGTTCGGCCCTGCCCGGACTGCTCCGGTGTGCGGCACCGTGCCTCGGGGAAGATCCGGGTCAATGCCAGCGGGAAGCTCCTCGACGTCTGGCTGCTGCTGAGCTGCGCGTCGTGCGACCGGACCTCGAAGGTGCCCGTTCACGAACGCGTCCACGTGTCGTCGCTCGAACCCGCCCGCCTGGTGGCGTACGAGAACAACGACCCCGCCGTGGTGCGGGAGTTGACGATGAGTGCGTCGCTCGCCGCGAGGAACGGGTACCGCCTCGACTGGACCGGCACCTGGGACGTCGAGGCGCGCACGCCCCTCTACGCGCTCGACGACCCCACGCCGCTCAAGGTGCTGGTCGGCTTCGAGCTGCCCGCACCGGTTCGGGTCGAGCGGCTGCTCATGCTCGGGCTCGGCCTCAGCCGCGGTGCCGTGCGGCGCATGGTCCGGGACGGGCGCATCCGGCTGCCGTTCGCTCCGGATGCCAAGGCGCACCGGGACTTCGAGTTCACCGTCCACGGGCCCGGATCCGTCGATGCCGCGAAGCACCCGAAGGCCGTTGACGTGCAGATGAGTTCCGTCGGGTCGCCCGATACGTCGCCGTACCTGCCGCGCTCTACGGCGGTCGGCGCGTAGCGGAACGAGGGCAGGGCCTCCTCTCCCCCGATCAGGAGGCCCTGCCTGTCGTGTCCGCCCGCCGCTCAGGCCGTCGGCAGCGGTTGCGGGGCAGCCGGGCCGGTGTAGCGGGCGGCCGGGCGGATGATCTTGGGGTCGGCGGCCTGTTCCAGGATGTTGGCGCTCCAGCCGATCGCCCGGGCCGCGGCGAAGGTGGGGGTGAACATCTCCCTGGGCAGGCCGCACAGGTGCATCACCACGCCCGCGTAGAACTCGACGTTGGTGTGGAGTTCGCGGCCCGGCTTCAGCTCGGCCAGGATCGCCTCGACCCGGGCCTCCACCTGGACGGCGAGCTCGACCAGCTCGCCGCCGAAGGACTCGGCGACGCCGCGCAGCATGCGGGAGCGGGGGTCCTCGGTGCGGTAGACGGCGTGGCCGAAGCCCATGATCCGGTCGCCGGCGAGCACGTGCTCGCGGATCCAGCCGTCGATCCGTTCCGGGGTGCCGATCGCGTCCAGGGTGTCGAGGGCGCGGCTCGGCGCGCCGCCGTGCAGCGGCCCGGAGAGCGCGCCGAGGCCGCCGACCAGGCAGGCCACGAGGTCGGCTCCGGTGGAGGCGATCACGCGGGCGGTGAAGGTCGAGGCGTTGAAGCCGTGGTCGACCGTGGAGATCAGGTACTGCTCGATCGCCCGGGCCTTGGCGGGCTCGGGCTCCTCGCCGGTCAGCATGTAGAGGTAGTTGGCCGCGTAGCCGAGGTCCTCGCGCGGTTCTATCAGCTGCTCGCCCTGCTGCAGCCGCTGGAGCGCGGTGAGGATGGTGGGTACCAGTGCGGTGGCGAACAGCGCGTCCTCGACCCGCTGTTCGGGCGCGGTGTCGTAGAGCGGCCGGACGCCCCGGTCGGCCGCGGCGACCGTGAGCGCGGCGCCCAGGGCGCCGAGCGGGCCGCCGTGCGCGGTGCTCGCCGCCAGTGCGGGCAGGAGCGGGCGCAGCGCGTCGGGCAGGTGGCGCAGCGGGGTGGTGCGGGCGAGGAAGGCGGCGCGGCCGGCGGCGTCGGGCAGCTCGCCGAGGAGCATCAGGTGCCAGACGTCCTCCAGGGTGCGCTGCTCGGCGAGGTCGATCGCCGAGTACTGGCGGTAGCGGTAGAAGCCCTCCAGCCCTCGGACGTCGCCGAGTTCGGTCTCGGTGACGACGACGCCCTTGAGGCCGCGCGGGACCTCGATCTCGGTGGTGCTCGGCATGGCAGTGGCCCTTCTCGTGCGTGCTTCGTGCCAGGTGGTGGGTGTTTCCGGCGACGTTCTGTACTCTCCGACTGTTGATCCATGTTGTCAACATTGATTGAAATCAATGTGGAATACTGTGGATCATCATCAAGGCATGCGGACACAGGGCGCAGGTACCCGATCGGAGGGCGAGGGCAGACCATGGCCGAACGCTTGACCACCCAGCAGGTCGCCGAGCAGCTCGGCGTCAAGGTGGAGACGGTGTACGCCTACGCCAGCCGTGGGCAGCTCAGCAGCGAGCGGGCCCCGGGCGGCAAGGGCAGCACCTTCGACGCCCGCGAGGTCGCCGAGCTGGCCGCCCGTGGCCGCCGCGCCCCGGTGCGCCCGGCTCCGGGCGAGGCTCCCGCCGCCGCATCGTGGGGCAGCGAACCGGTCGCGGTGCGGACCGGGCTGACGCTGATCGAGAACGGTCGGCTCTACTACCGCGGCCGGGACGCCGTCGAACTGGCCGCCCGGTACGGCTTCGAGGCCGCGATCGGCTGGCTCTGGGGCCTGGGCACCGACGCCCCGGTGGAGCTGCGGGTGCCGCCCGCCACCGCCGAGGCGCTGGCCCGCGCCGCCGCCGCGTTGCCCGAAGGGATCCGGCTGCCCGACCGGCTCCGGATCTCGGCGACCGTCGCCGCCGCGCTCGACCCGCTGCGCTTCGACCTGCGCGAGCGGACCGTCCACGCCGCCGGGGCGGCGCTGATCGCCGGGATGGTCGAGGCGCTGCCCCGCACCGCGCCCGATCCGGACCCCGGCCCCGGGTCTTCGCTGGCCGCGCGGCTGTGGAGCCGGCTGGCCACGGCCGCGCCCACGCCGGAGGCGCTGTCCTGCCTGGACCGCGCCCTGGTCCTGCTGATCGACCACGAGCTGGCGGTCTCGACGGTGGCGGCCCGGCTGGCGGCGTCGGCGCGGGCGCATCCGTACGCCGTGGTCTCCGCCGGACTCGGCGCGACCGACGGTCCGCTGCACGGCGCCGCCAGCCCGCTCGCGCACCGGATGCTCGCCGAGGTGCTGGCCGACGGCGCCGTGCCGGTGGTGTCCGACTACCTGCGCACCGGCCGGCCGATCCCGGGGCTCGGCCACCGGCTCTACCCGGAGGGCGATCCGAGAGCGGTCGCCCTGCTGGACGCGGTCCGTCGACTCGACGGCGGTGCGGCCGTGGTGGCGGCCGTCGCCGCGGTGGAGGCGGCCGCGGGCCCGGCCGGGCGGCCGGAGCTGCGGGCCAACATCGACCTGGCGCTGGCCGCCATGGCGCTGACGGCCGGGCTCCCGGCGGAGGCCGGCGAGGTGGTCTTCGCGGTGGCCCGCACCCCGGGCTGGCTGGCGCACGCGGTGGAGGAGTACGGCGAGGAGCCACTGCGGATGCGGGCCCGGGCCGGGTACGTCGGGCCGCGCCCGCAGGCGTAGGACGGGTCTTCCCTTCCGGGCGTACGGGCCCGGTGGCCGAGAAACCCGGCGCCCCCCCGGGGGCGCCGAGGCGGGCCAGGCGGGGCGCCCGCCCGGCCGCCGGCACTCGGGGCGGGCGGGCGGGCACACACCCCCCGGGGCCC